>JALSGX010000039.1 GCA_026982535.1 Ghiorsea sp.
CAGCCAAAAACGAACCAACAAAGCCCTAAAAGATTTTGTAGTATCTTTTGGGGGTGCGTCAGCCTTGTCACTGAAAAAGGAACGAAAAGAGTTTTCGTTTTTATCCTTTTTCAACGGCAAGGCTACAGCGCAGATGAACAAAGGGGGTAAGCCTGCTTACTTTGTGGTTGGTTGAATACTTTTTGAGGAAGGAAGCAAGGCTAAAACCCCGCTTCCTATCTGAATAAAGCCTTGCGCAATACTTTTTGAAGAGGTCCTGTGTAGCTTAAGATTAAGCGCCCCTTATTTATACGCATAAAAAAGCATCCTCAAACAAGAATGCCTTATATTTAGTGAATCATCAAACTAAAAGTGGCCGACCACCATATGGGTTGTCATCACTAAGTCCATCCCTGCGGGTGTTTGCCGTAGTGTAAACTCAGGTGACGGTACACCAAGATTGATTTGACCATCTTCAACCTCTGCAAAAGCCTTGGACGAGCGAAAAATACCATAGGCTGCACCACCAATAATGCCAACACCCAAACCGCGTGTGATATAATTCCAGTTATCGGTTGGCTTATCTGTCAAAAGCATCAATCCCAAGCCCACCATGGCACCAACACCTGCACCATACATCGCATCATCCATAACATTTTGTACTTCATAGTCACCAGCAGAAGCTTGCGCTGGGAACCATACCAACATACCTGCCACAATCATTGCTTTTATTGTTTTCATATTAATCTCCACACTTCAAACTTATTCAATAGCGTGAAGCATAGCCTCACATGCTTTTTTTGCATCATCAAATACCATCATGGTTTTATCCATATAGAATAAATCGTTGTCCAAACCCGCATACCCTACAGATAGCGAGCGTTTCACCACAATCACATGCTCTGCCTTACTTGCCTCCAAAATAGGCATACCATAAATCGGACTTGATGCGTCCGTTTTCGCCGCAGGATTGACCACATCATTCGCACCAATCACCAGTGCCACATCCGTATCTGAAAACTCAGGGTTGATTTCATCCATTTCTTCCACAATATCATATGGCACATCTGCTTCCGCCAGCAATACATTCATATGACCTGGCATACGCCCTGCTACTGGATGAATCGCAAAACGAACCTTGACTCCTTGCATTTGCAAGACCTCAACCAGTTCTTTCAACGCATGTTGTGCCCTTGCCACAGCCAAACCATACCCTGGAATAATAATGACGCTGCGTGCATTCTTAAGCAGGAATGCCGCGTCTTCTGCCGCGCCAGAGCGCACAGGTCGCGTGCCAACTTCTGCTACTGATGAACCTGAATCGGATGTATCCGAACCAAAACCACCCAACAACACATGAAACAATGAGCGATTCATCGCTTTGCACATAATATAAGAAAGAATAGCACCTGATGAGCCCACCAAAGCACCAGCAACAATCAGCATATTGTTACCCAAAGTAAAACCAATACCTGCTGCCGCCCAACCTGAATATGAATTGAGCATGGAAACAATAACAGGCATATCCGCGCCACCAATGGGAATAATCAATAAGATGCCCAAAACAAGTGCGATAGACAGCATGACCATGAAAGCAGTTGGTGACTCATTGATACAAAAGACAATGCCTGCGCCTACCATCACAATACCTAAAACCAAGTTGAATAAGTGCTGCCCCGAAAATGTAACAGGATTACCCGATACAAAGCCTTTAAGCTTGCCAAAAGCAACCAACGATGCGGTAAAGGTGATCGCTCCGATAAATGTACCCAAAAACAGTTCAATACGACTTGCTGTGTGCATAGCACCCATACTGTCGGCAATACCATAAGCCATGGGATTCAAAAATGCTGATGTCGCAATCAACACAGCAGACAAACCCACCAAAGCATGCATAAACGCAACTGTTTCTGGCATACCTGTCATAGGCACTTTTCTGGCTGCTACCCCCCCAATCAAGCCTCCCGTTGCAATCGCAACCAAAATCCATGTATAGTTTTCAATACCATCCAGTTGTAAGGTCACAAGCACGGCAATACCCATACCCAACATGCCAAACATATTGCCGCGGCGAGATGTTTCAGGTGAAGATAAGCCTTTAAGTGCCAAAATTACCAAAACAGAGGCAACCAGATAGGCCAGTTCAGTCATATTCGCAGATAACATATCTTCCCCTTAACCGCGCTTCTTAAACATCGCAAGCATGCGTTGTGTTACCATAAAACCACCAAAGATATTCACTGATGCCAAACCAACCGCAATTAAACCCAGTATCGTGGCAAGATTCATTTCTACAGGACCTGATGCAATCATCGCACCCACAATCACAATACTCGATAGCGCGTTGGTTACACTCATCAGCGGCGTATGCAACGCAGGGGTGACATTCCAAACCACATGATAACCAACAAAAATCGCCAAAACAAACACTGTAAACGACATTACAATGGGGTCTGCCACATCTACAGCCATGGCTGCTTGCCCTACAGTATCACTCACATTTGCACTCATTTTATATCCCCCCTCTCTCCAGCAAACTGGGTTTCAGAAATTCGCCCTCAGTACACAATAGTGAACCTTGAATAATATCATCTTCGCGGTCGATATGAAGTTCACCTGTTTCTTTATTCAGCACCAGCCCCATAAAGTTGAGCATGTTTTTTGCATACAAAGCACTGGCATCCGTTGCCAGTGTTGCAGGGATATTGCTCACTCCCACAATCGTGACACCATCTTTAACCCATACCGCATCTTTTTCCGACAACGGGCAATTGCCACCCGCCTCCACTGCCATATCGACAATCACCGAACCTTGCTTCATATTGGCAACTGTCTCTTCAGTAATCAATACTGGCGCAGGCTTACCTGGAATGAGTGCCGTGGTAATCACAATATCCGCTTGGGCAGCATGTTTTGCAATCAGTTCCGCTTGTTTTTGCTTGTATTCTTCCGACATTTCTTTGGCATAGCCGCCTTCATCTTCGGCATCTTCATCTTGAGGTACTTCGACAAACTTTGCACCCAAACTTTCCACTTGCTCTTTCGCTGCAAGTCGAACATCAAAGGCTTCCACCATCGCTCCCAAGCGGCGAGCTGTAGCAATGGCTTGAAGCCCAGCCACACCAGCACCCATCACCAACACTTTTGCAGGCTGTACAGTGCCCGCGGCTGTCATCAGCATGGGCATAAACTTTTGATAATGCTCCAATGCCAAAAGCACAGCTTTATAGCCTGCGATATTAGCTTGCGATGACAACACATCCATGCTTTGCGCACGCGAAGTTCGCGGAATCATTTCCATGCAAAATGAAGTAAGCCCATGCTTGGCATAGTCTTGCAACAATGGGTTGGTAAACGGCATATGCAGTGATGCCACCACAGCTCTCTTGTTGACCATTTGCAGCTCATCCTTGTTTAATGGCTGAACTTTAAGAATCACATCCGCATCTTTAACAACGCTCTCAAAATGATCACCCAAGGTTGCACCTGCTTCTTGATAAGCAGCATCAGCAAAAAAGGCTTTATCACCAGCGCCTTGCTGCACCACAACTTCACAACCCAATGCGATATACTTTTTCACTGTTTCAGGTGTCGCTGCCACACGGGTTTCATTTGCGGCAGTTTCAGCAGGAATTGCTATGCGAGCCATGATTCATATCTCCCTTCAAAATCCAAGCCGCGAAAGCTTAGTCCATGCGTTCTTTTTTACAAACACTAAAAATAAACTATTGGACATTCATAGCCATGATTTGAATAGTTGGACCATGTTTATATCCGAGAGCGACCTACTTTTAACCTTGATGTTTGCTATAGGCTTGTTTCAATACTTTTGGTTTTCTGTGATGTTTGTTCGTAAAGGTGTAAACCCTTCAACCATTCGCTTGTATATGTTACCCATACTGACAGTTTGGGTACTGATTTGGCCAGCATATGAAAACACCGCCTTGCCTTTGCTGTCACTAACACTACTCCTTATTCCTCTTTTATTTGCGTTGCGTAACAACAGTGCTTTCGCGCGGCATCTACGGCTAGCATGGCATGGTAGACCTGAGCAACTCAGGCAGCCAACACCATGGTTGATGCTTTGGTTAAGCCTGATGATTACCACAACCTTGTTCCACCAAGCCCCAGAACTTGGCTTGGGAGCAGGTTTAAGCCTCACACTCGCGTGGAGTGCTGCGGAGATATGGGACAAATCTGGGCACGGCTTTAAGCTTGGGCTGAGCCACAACCCTTCACAAAGTCTTGCCGGGCATTTGATATGGGTCTTAGCCTCAAGCTTGCTTTGCGCATGGGCTCTACAACTTTACCACGGTATTTCCTGGCACACCTTTATGGTTGCTACGGTGATCGCAGGTTTTGTGGCTTCCATGATTCGCGCCCTCATCCCACAAGGTTGGAACTTGCCCATGTCGATGCTGGGCTTGAGCCTCACACTTTGGATACTTTAGGATACGAACAATGAACACTCACTTGCTTCAACCACTGATTGATTCCGCTTTGTCTGAG
>JALSGX010000040.1 GCA_026982535.1 Ghiorsea sp.
AACTTTTCTCAGCCGCTAACACCGCGGTCTTTTTGGCATCAATCAACCATAATTTTTGCTGTAACAGCGGGCGATATTGCTTTGCCATTTGCATCCACGCAGACTTATCTGACAAAGGTTGCAATGTTTCATCCACCTGCTCAGGCAGAACAATCTCTTGTGATACATCACGGTTAAGCAAAGCATTTAACCTGGCTTGCTCCGATTGACGCATGGATTGCCATTGCATTTGACTATCCAAAATCTTGGATAGCTCCAACTGCGCTAGCAGTACATCTTGCTGCAAACCTTTACCCGTTTTGTATTTGGTTTCCGCAATTTTGATAAATTGCCTTAATAAATCCTTGTTTTTCTCAACAATATCCAGTGCTTTATCAAGGTAATATAGGTTCCACCAGTGAACTTGCACTTGGCTAATCAGTTGCAACTTAAGCTCTGCAACATCTTCCTGCCCTGCTTTGGCAGTAAACCGAGCAGCATCTTCTAATAAACCCAATTTACCTGGAAAAGGCAGGGCTTGGCTGATACCCACTTGCAATTGCGTCATATTTTCTTGCCCGCGTTTCCATGTATCTACAGGGAAACTAATCGCACCTAAAGATACCACAGGGTCAGGCAAGCTACCTGCTTGTTCAGGTTTAAAAGCCAGTGCTTTAGCTCTGGATTTTTGTGCTTGCAACAAGGGTGATTGCACCACCATCGCTTTGGCTTGCGCTAATGTCAGTGGTGCTGTTTCTGCATGGATGACACCAGCCCATGAGCATACAGCCAACAAAGGTAAAACATATAAGGGAAAGGATTTCATCCAAACCTCCTGCTAAAGATTCAAGTCGGCAAACAAAAAGTTTAAATGCACGACAAAAACCACAGCGAAGACCGCTATGGTGTTAGCAAAAGGTTAAATCAAACGCGGATGCGAAGGTTTAAATTATAAGTTGTAAGGGAAGTATATTGGGTTTGTAAATCAGGTGGCGAAACAACAAATGTTGCCGTTGCAACATCAGATACCGCGGGCACAAGTGCCACAACAACAAAATCAGCCACAATGTCTGCAACATCAAAGCTATGTTTATCAAATGAGATATTCACATCAGGCATATCACAATGTGAACAAGCATGTTTCACCATGTTTTGGTTCGTGTCCATACTCTGCATGTGTTCAGCGTTTTGCATACTGCTTACCATGCAATGTTCCATCGCTGAAACTTGCTGTACGGGTGATGCTGATGCCGTGGACACACAAAAACCAGCCGCAACAACTTGCAGCATAAACACGCCCAATACCAAGCGGCTTATGCGTTTCGCAGAAGCTTTCGCAGGCTTGAAAAGATTTTGGATTCGACCAAACATGGGTGCAGCCTAGGCTTTTTCGCTAAACCAAGTCAAGTTAAAAAGCATTCATCTTAGCAAAAACCAAAGCCCGCCAAGGATTAACACCATCACAGCACAACCATGCTGAAAATAGTTTTTCTTCGCGTATGCTCAGGGCATCGCAACAACTCATGCGACTAATCTAGCAAAAAACCATGTTTCTGTTAAATTGCGCTTCTTATGAAAACGAATACGGTAGCAAAACACCAATGATTTCTTTAATTTGGGCTATGGACAACAACCGTTTGATTGGTGCAAACAATCAGATGCCTTGGGGTATATCTGATATACCTGCGGATATGGCATGGTTTCGCCAACACACGCTTGGTAAAGCTGTACTCATGGGCCGCAAAACCTTTGAATCCATTGGCAAACCTTTACCCCAACGCCGCAATATCATTTTATCGCGGCAAAAAGATTTGCAGATTGAAGGTTGTGAAGTGATTCATAATTTGCAAAATGCTGTTGAAATATTCAAGGATGAAGAGCTGATGGTGATGGGCGGCGCTGAGATTTATGCCCTTGCCTTGCCTTATGCTAGCAAACTCTATATCACCCAAGTTGCGCATACCTTTGAAGGTGACGCTTGGTTTCCTCAGTTGAGTGTGAGTGATTGGAAGTTGCAACACCGTCAAAGTCATATGCCTGACGCAAAAAACAAATATGCTTGTCACTTTGAGATATATGAACGCGGAGAACAACAATGATTCGTTTTTTACTCATCATATGCCTGATTAGTACGCCTGCTTTTGCCACCAACACACTGTTGCAACAAGCCAAACAAGATATGGGTTATGGTCACTATGCCAGTGCCATGAAAACCTTGCAAAGACTTGTCAAAACAGAGCCCGACAACTATGAAGCATGGTTTATGCTGGGTGTTACCCAAGTTCATGAACAACACGACCATCAAGCCATTGAGTCATTTAAGCATGTTATCCAGCTTCGCCCCAACCTTGCTGAACCACACAATAATCTGGCTGCGGTGTATAATAATTTAGGTGATACCAAGGCCGCCATCAAGGAACTTGAAACAGCCTTGAAAAAACGACCCAACTACGCTGTAGCTGAAGAAAACTTGGCTGACTTACATATCAAACTGGCACTACAGCACTACCGCAACAGCCTAAGCCATGGCGCAGGTCCGGAAGTTGAGCAGCGCTATACCCGGTTGTTGAATGTACGCAACTTGTCAACCAGCACAGATACTCACATCGCCACAAACCCTTCACAACAAAACATGATAACCACAAAAGCCAAACCTTCTTCCTCCACACCAGTGGTTCACCCCGTATCTGCTGTGGACACAAGCCAACCAAGCAACACCTCAGACAAAACCAAAAAAAGCCCAGAAACACAGGACACCTATGCGGCTGAAAATGAAGACATCTCGATTACAAGCGTTTTGGATGCCCTGGAAGCTTGGCGGCAAGCATGGTCCAATCAGGATTTAGACGCTTATTTTTCATCCTATGCTACAGATTTCAAACCAGACGCGCGCTTTCAATCTGTGGAAGCATGGAAAGCCTACAAAAAGCGCGTCATCAAAAATAAAGCTTTTATCAATGTGCAACTTGAACAAGTCACTGTTGATATTCCTGCTAACCTAAATATTGCCACAATCTCCTTACTGCAACACTTCAGCTCCAACACTTATGTTGGTGACGACCATAAAACCATTGTAATGAAATACACCCCGAAAGGTTGGAAAATCATTTCAGAGGTATCCAAACCATGATACGACTGCTTCTTTGTCTTTATCTCTCAGGATTTAGCCTTGCTGCATACGCTGGTAGTGTCACAAGCGCAAATCTAAATGATAAAATGTGGCAAGCCTTGGAACAAGATGAAAATAAAGTGCTAGATGCCCAAGAGCGCAGTATTCTAGGTGCAACGCTGGCACTCCAAGAAGACAATCCAGAAAAGGCCCTTCAGATATTGAGCCTTGGCACAACACACAGCGACCCGCTTGCCAACCTGCTCAAAGCAGAGGCTCATCGCAGGGCAGCACTGCAAGCGGTTTCACAAGTTGGCGACTATGCCAAGCACCGCAAACTATCTGAACAACAATTCGCAGCCATTGATTTAACGGAAGATTTAACCGAGGCTAATGTACGCCTCCAAGCCTTTGCCGATAAAATTGATGGCACATCTGGCTTTCCTCTGGATATTCTGCAACTGAACTCCAGCATCAATACTATCTTCATGGTGGATAAGGCGCGCTCAAGGCTTTTTGTTTACCAACGCAACACCAGCGGCGAACTGGTTAGGGTTGCGGATGAATATGTTGTCACAGGTGCTAAAAGTGGCGATAAATTACGGCGTGGTGATGCCCGTACGCCCAATGGTATTTACCGATTTACCGCTGTACGCCACGATCCTGCCCTGCGTGCCCAATATGGGCCTGTAGTTTTCCCGATTGACTACCCCAATACCTTGGACAAACTTCACGGCAAAACAGGCGATGGGATTTGGATGCATGGCTACCCTGAAAACAAAACACGCCGCCCGCCCCAAGATACCCGTGGCTGCTTTGCCCTGCCCAATCATGTGCTCACAAAAATGGAGCAATATGTCAATCCGGGTAAAACATGGGTCATCATTGGTGAAAACTTTGTTTTTGATCATCCAGACAAGAACAATGAGCTCCTAGCCTCTGTTCAAAAGACCATTCAGGCATGGAAAAGTGACTGGGAGTCCTTAAATACGGACGCTTATTTATCACACTATCATCAAAACTTCCGCTCAGGAAAATACAACCTTAGCCAATGGAAAAAGTATAAAAAACGTATCAACGCAAACAAAAGTTATATCCGGGTTGCTCTTGATGATATGGTGATTATTCATGACCCAACACCATGGACAAGTGGTGAAGTTGTTGTCGTAGAGTTTCATCAGACTTATCAATCCAGCAACTACCGTGACAACAGTAAAAAACGCCTGTATCTAACACGCAAGCACCAAGATCTACCTTGGCAAATCCTGATTGAGGAAAGCTTGTAATGACAACAACAGAAGAGTCGGAAAACCACCCAAAGCCCGTGGACTTTAATGAGCGACGCATGCAAGCGCTTGCCAAAGAAAACGCGCAGCTTCGTGAATACATTGCCACCATAATGATGCGCCTACAAGATAATGAGCAATTATTTTCACGCTTGTTTGCAGTTGAGACCAGCGTGCTTACAGCAACAGATCCTGAAGAAATGTGTTTTACTCTATTGCGAGAGCTTCGTAGCCAGTTTTCGCTCGACCTTGTCCGCTTCTGGTTTGATAAAGAAGGACTTATTGGTAGCACGCCAATGTCTGCCTTGTCCGACCACGACTTGGTCTGGGTTGAATCGGGTGAAATTAATGCCATGGGTTTTAATCGTCGGCATGTTTGGTTATTACAAGTGCAAAACGATGGGTTTCCCTGGATGCAGCCCCATGATGAACCCTTAGAATCCATTGCTTTGTTGCGCTTGGGTTCTAAAGAGAAGCCATTTGGTGTTTTGGGTCTTGGCTCCAACGACAAAAACAGATTCTCACCAGACCAAAGTACCGACTTCCTCGCACATCTGGCTCAAATTATTAGCCTGAGCCTCGAGCATTCCATCACCCACCAACGCTTGGCTCGACTTGCCATTACCGACGCACTAACTGGCACCCAGAACCGTCGCTTTTTGCAGCCTTATAGCCACCAGCCACTCTCCAGTTGGTTTGGCAAAGGTGTGCCTGTTGTCGCTTTATATTTCGATATGGATGATTTCAAAGGCGTGAACGACCGATTAGGTCACTCTGCGGGTGATGACCTCCTCACAGAGCTGTGTCACATCATTCGCAGCCATGTGCGTGCCCAAGATCCATTGATTCGCATGGGTGGTGATGAGTTTGTATTGCTGCTGCCAAGCTGCCAAGAAAAAAAGGCTCGCAGTATTGCCCAACATATCCTAAACGATATGCAAGCCCTGCACCACCAAGGTGAACATATCAGCGTAAGCATTGGCTTGGCATACTCCTCCAGCCAGCAAAACCTGACATTAACCCAATTGATCAACCATGCCGATAAAGCCATGTATGTTGCCAAAGCTTTGGGGGGTAATCGTGTCGAATCGGTAAAAGAGAATAAAACGGAGTAACCGCCCTGCTTTTGATTGATGTGATAACTTTATTTACCGCGGAACTCAAGCAAGTCCGCCTTGCATCTGCGCACACCATCAGCAACTACCAGCGCGATCTCACATGCTTTCACACCTTCGCCTTAGCATGGAATCGCCAAACCCAAAACAACTTGATGATCACACATGTTCATCGCGAAATGATACAAGACTGGCTAGTCGATGGGCATAGCCAAGGCCTAGCACCTGCTACTCTCGCTCGCAGGCTGTCTGCCCTTAAAAGCCTGTTTACCTTTGCACTTCGGCAAAAACTTTGTACTGAAAACCCTGTGGCAGGTATCCGCGCCCCCAAACTGGGTAAGCGGCTACCCAAAACCTTGCCCCAACATCAAACCCAAACCTTATTGAAAAGCACCAACCGCAAGTTTGATGCCCGTGAACTTGCATTGCTTGCCTTGCTGTATGGTTGTGGCTTGCGTGTCTCTGAAGTCGTAGGGGTCAACCTCCATGACTTATCCATTAACTTTCGCAACCAAGTGGGTGAAGTGCGTGTGTTGGGCAAAGGCAATAAAGAACGCATTGTTCCCTTGCCTGAAGTTGCCGTTGCGTTGATTGAAAACTGGCTGCAAGAGCGCAGCAACTTGTTGCCCAAAGAAGATGCCTTGTTTATCAACAGATTTGGCAAACGATTAAGTGTGCGCTCCGTCCAACGCATGCTCAAGAGCAGAGCTTTAGAAACAGGCACAAACGCCAACATTACACCACATCAATTAAGGCACTCATTTGCCACTGATATGCTAAGTGGTGGGGCAAACCTGCGCACCATTCAACAGCTTTTAGGGCACGCATCACTAGCAACCACAGAGCATTATACCCATGTAAGCTTGACACAGCTACAACACACTTATACCCAAACCCACCCCAGAGCCAAGGTTAAACATGACTAGGCACCAACAGCAATACACTGGTGTTATATGTTTGCTTGTTTGGCTTGCCGCAGCTTTGCTACATTTTCTCCCCATCGATCACGACTATTTAATACTTCAAATGATTGGTGTTTTTTTGCTCACCTGCTTGGGTATGGTATATTTACTGAAATATATTTATTTTATTGCTCGTTTTGATAAAGAAAGGCATCATGAATAACCCTATCAACCTGCGTATGTTTGCGCTGAATATTTTACATGCTGTGTTGATTCAAAAGCAAAAAGCCAAAGCAAGCTTGATTCACCTTTTAAGCCAGCATGATTTGGAGCCTAGAGATGCCGCTCTGTTGCGTGAAATGATGTATGGTGTGCTGCGCCATTATTTCTCACTTGAAGCCGATATTAGCCGCTTTATTAAATTAAAGCCCGATGACCATAGTCGTCTTGCTTTACTACTCGGCGCATACCAAATCCGACACATGCGCGTGCCAAATCATGCAGCCATCAGTGAAACTGTGGCAGCCATCAAACCTTATGCGCCGCAAGCGGCTGGTTTCGTCAATGCTGTGCTGCGTAAAGCATCCAATCAAGCAGCACCAGACAAACTTAAACCCCATCAACGCGCCGAACTGCCCAAGTGGATGTATAAGTCTTGGCGTGATGCGTTTGGTGCGGACGCGGTGCAAAGTATCAAACAAGCATGTGTAACCACACCTGACTTGTGCCTTGCCGTGTTTAACAATCGCGCAGGCTGGATAGAAAAGGCACAAGCCCAAGGCTTTGTAGCGCGTGAGGGTGCGCTATCACCTTATGCCGTGTTATTGGATGCCAACACCAATGTCACTCAACTTCCTGCGTATGATGAAGGCGGGTTTATCGTTACCGACCAAGCCGCCCAAGCTGCCACTTTGCCCATCACTCTAGCCGATGAAACAGGGCATATTTTGGATATTTGTGCAGCACCTGGGGGCAAAACTGCCATGCTTGGCAAACGCTTCCCCAAAGCAACGGTGACTGCCATAGAATTAAGCCCGAAACGCATTCCTCCATTGCAAGACAACCTCAATCGCTTGCAACTTGAACATGTCGATATACTTCAAGCCGATGCGTTAAATTTACCTTATCAAAACAACAGCGTGGATGCCATTTTCTTGGATGCACCATGCTCTGCATCAGGCACGCTCAGGCGACATCCTGATGCCAAGTTCTTGCATGATAAACAAAGTGTGCAAAATGCAGCCAAACTACAAGCGCAACTGCTCAAAGAAGCATTGCGCGTGCTTAAAGTCGGTGGTTCGCTGGTGTATGCCGTATGCTCCATTCACCCCCAAGAAAATGAGGCGGTGGTGAATCAATTTGAGGGTGTTCAAAGTATACAACGCTTATTGCCAAGTCCAGAACATGATGGTTTCTTTTTTGCGCATATCATCAAATCATGAAGTTATTTTTTCACCACGAAGAACACAGAGAACACGAAGGAAAACAGGCAGTAAGGTCTGTACCCTCCCCCGGCTATAGCTGTGCCGAAGAAATCATCTTAAAAAGGAAGGAAGCAAAATTTTCTTATTTTGCGTCTTTTTAAGGTGATTGATGAGGAAATTCACAGCTATTCTAGGGCGATTTTTTTGGTTCGTTTTTTGTTCGCACAAAAAATGAACAAGAACACACCCTTGCCCATGTCAACTGAGTAAGGAAAAAGAGGTAAAAACATGAAAATCGTTAGCTGGAATGTCAATTCACTCAATGTGCGCTTACCGCATGTGTTAGACTATTTAAGCAAACATCAACCCGATGTGTTGGCACTGCAAGAAACCAAACAAACCGATGACAAATTTCCCAAAGATGATTTGGAAGCCGCAGGTTATCATGTCGCATTCCAAGGGCAGAAAACCTACAACGGTGTCGCCATCATCAGCAAACATCCGCTTGAAGATGTGAGCTTTGATATGCCCAACTTGGATGACCCACAAAAGCGCGTGATTGCGGCAACCATTCAAGGTGTTCGTATTATTGATATTTATTTGCCTAATGGACAAGAAGTTGGCTCAGAAAAATATGCCTACAAAATGAAATGGATTACTGCGCTCAAAGCGTATGTGCAAGACGAACTCAAAACATGTGATAAACTTGTATTGCTCGGTGATTACAACATTGCACCTGCCGATATTGACATTCACGACCCCGACAGATGGCGCGGAAAAATCATGTGCAGTGATGAAGAGCGCGCCCACTTCCAGGATTTATTAAGTATGGGACTACATGACAGTTTAAGAGAGCTGCATCCCGATGAACCCATGTTTAGCTGGTGGGATTATCGTGCCAACGCATTTCGCCGCCGTTGGGGCATTCGTATTGACCACTTGCTCGTCACCCCGAACATCCAAGTCCTTGATGGTGGTGTTCATGCCGAAGAACGCGCCAAAGCGCAGCCTTCCGATCATGCTCCTGTGTGGATAGATATTGCTTGTTGAGCCAAACATGCACGCTCAACCCATATCAGCCACCGATCAGGTTTGGCATAGGCAGTTAAGCATTTATGCCAGACAAGTGCCCACCATGATCATGGGCTACTTTCTGGCATGTATTTTAATGACTGTATCGTTGTGGCAGTCGGCAAATCATGAGTTATTATTGAGTTGGTTTTTTTCATCCTTTGTTTTTGTCTTTACTCCTTTTATCATGGGCAAGCTTTATACCACCCGCAACCACTTGTTATCTCAACGCAATTGGCGTTTGTTTTTCTCGTCTTTTGCCTTGCTTGCCGGCACACATTGGGGCTTAAGCCTATCTTTGTTTGCCGACTTGTCCGATACAATACACCTAACCTTAATGACAATTTTAACTTTGGGCGTACTCAGTGGCGCTCTATACGGGATGTCCCTGCTACCACCTGCTTATTTTCTTTTTCTTGTTCCTGTTATGATTCAGTTTATCATGACTATCATACCCAACCCTGACTTTTATAGCATTGCTGTTGCAGCACTTGGACTTGCAGCGCTACTTACATGGCTTTCGTATCAACTTTATGTTGTCAACTCAGAAACCTTGCTGCTTTATTATCAAAATGCGCGTTTAAGCCAAACATTACAACATGAAAAAGAAGAAATTGAACAAGCCAGTCGTACCAAAACGCAATTCATTGCAGCAGTAAGCCATGACTTGCGCCAACCTCTACAAGCTCAGCGTTTATTTGCCGAAGCCATCAACACGCAATCATCTGATAAAGATATGATTCAGCTTAGCCAATATATTCTCGACTCCCAATCATCCATGCAGTCCATGTTGGATACACTTTTGGATATTTCACGCTTAAATACAGGTACCATCAAACCCAAATTGATGGTGCTTCCCTTAGCGGACTTATTTCGCACCCTTGAACAAGAGTTTATGTTGGCCGCCCAAAAGCAAGGCTTGTTGCTTGTCATACATTGGCCGCCTAACAACGCTTTTATTTTAAGCGACCGTGCTTTACTCATGAGCATTTTACGCAACCTTTTAAGCAATGCTATTCGTTACACAAAGCAAGGTTGTATTATGCTTGCTGCCCGCAGGCGTGGTGAATATTGGCGTATTGAGGTTCGGGATAGTGGTATTGGCATTCCCACCGACAAACAGAAATATATTTTTGGTGAGTTTCAACAGCTGGGTAACCCTGAACGCGACCAAGCCAAAGGTTTGGGCTTGGGGCTATCGATTGTGCAGCGCTTATGTGCATTAATGTTTTACCCCATTGAGCTTCGATCTTGCCCCAATCACGGATCAACCTTTGCCATTCAAATCCCAGCGCTGGATGATGTTTCTATCGAATCAACGCATCACGACCAAGAGCTTCATCTGGCAAACCTTGAAAGCCTGCGCGTATTGGTTGTTGATGATGACCAGGCTATCCGACAAGGGCTGAAACACTCCCTTACCTGCTATGGGCTTGATGTGATAAGTGTGGCAACCATTGCAGAAGCCAAAGATGCACAGCAAAACAAACAGCCTGACATCATTATTACCGATTATCGTTTAGCCAATCATGAAACAGGTATGATGCTGATTCAACAGCTTCGCCAATCCACTAAGCATGTTGTTCCTACAATCATCATTACAGGGGATACTGACCCTTGTGAATTACAAACATTCAACAAGTCCCACGATGTTGTTTTGCACAAGCCTGTTAGTATACTGGATTTATTGTTTGAAATTCAGCGATTGCTTCGCTTATAAAATGCCCAGTTTCCGACTTTTACCCAAGGCTTGCGTACGGTTGTTGACGCCCAACTTTTGATAAATTTGGCGACACTTTGCTTTTACAGAAGCTTCAGATATACCCAATACTTGCGCGATATCTTTATTGCTATGCCCTGCCGCAATCATCTTTAAAATATCCTTATGTTCGTCTAAAACTGCTACATTCATGTCATTTTGCTGCTGAACTTGAGGCTTTACCTCTTCGCCTCGCAGTACTTTTTTGATGGTTTCAACCATATGTGCTGTACTGTCTGTTTTGCTTAAGTATGCCTTAGCACCTGCTTCCAAACAGTGTTGTATATCCAGAGGGTTAGTTGAACCACTTATCACCAGCAAACGAACTTCTGGATATGCCGATAAGATATGACGAATCACCTCAAGACCATGCATACCTGGCAGGGTTAAGTCCAGCAAAATCAAATCTGGACAACCTTGCTTGAAATCATCCACTGCCTGTTCAAAATTATGATGCTCCAAATATTGTACATCTGGAAAATATTGCTGCAAAAGCTTAACCATACTTTTGCGCACCAAAGGGTGATCCTCAATAATTAAAAACTTCACACCTGCCTCCGATCAAACCTAAAATGGTGCATTTTACAACTCCTCAAAGCAATGTAGTGTGTAAAATATCACCTGCTTGTCTATCATTGAAATATATCGCTTATTCTTTTACCATTGCACATATAGGAAGGAGGTGCTTATGTTGACCACCACTAAACTCATATGTATTACTTTTATCTTCAGCCTTATGGCGTCCTGCTCAGCCAAAAAAGATGATACACTTGAACCTGCGGGCATTGCTTATAAAACCAGTGAAATCACTGTGCGCCAATGCTTGGATATTGGCAATAATGAGTTTCACGCCTTGCTTGAAAAGCATGAAGTTACCATCAAAAAACAAATGTCACCCCATCTTTATATCGTCACTTGGGATGATGACCGCAGTGCTGATGAAGTGGTACATGAGCTTAAAAAAACGGCCATGTTTTGCGGTGTTGATAAACTGTCGGCAAAATAAAAGCTATCTTGTCCATAAAGGATGGTCGTCATAATGCTTGAATAAAAATCTCTTCATAGCAGAAAGCAACTTGCGCTTTGTATCAAAATTATCTATTAAATACTCCGTATGAAGAAGCTTGCTGTAAAAGAAAAGCAACAAGGCTTTACGCTGATTGAGTTGATGATTGCTGTTGCCATCATTGGTGTTTTGGCGACGGTTGCCTTACTACAGTTTGGTGCTATACAAATGAAGGCTTACAATGCTGCGGCACAATCTGATGTAAAAAATGTTAGTATGGTCATCAACAGCTTCTATGATGCCGCATCTTTATACCCCAATGCCGTTAGCGGATCAGGCCCTGGAACACTGACGCTCACCAACGGAACATTAACGATGAACGCAAACATATCAGATGGCATAGATGTGTCACTTGAGGTTACATCCCCTTCAACAGCTCAACGCTGTATGCTAGCCAAACATAGAGCTGGAGATGCTATCGTTTATACCAATACGCGTTTTACCAATGTCATTACTCATACGGCAACCCCAGCAGATCAAGGCGTGTCTTTAAGTGCCGCTTCTGCGCTTGCCAGCGCAAGAGCTGCGGCATGTTCCATATAATTCTGGACTCCAGATCATCGGCATTCATCTATACTTGGGAATGACCACATCAAGGGCAAAGGCTCTATTCACGATTATCAACCGTTTGTGATTTTTTGAGCTTCATCTAAATACACATATGATAGGCGCACTGCTATCAAGGCTCCGTACCACCCACAGTCAACTTATCAATACGGATGGTTGGCAGCCCAACCCCAACAGGCACAGATTGCCCTGCTTTGCCGCATGTGCCCACCCCAGGGTCGAGCGCCAAATCATTGCCAATCATGGATACGCGTTTCAAGACTTCATGCCCTGAACCAATGAGTGTCACATCTTTCACGGGATGTAAAATCTTTCCGTTTTTCACCCGATAAGCTTCGGAAGTGGTAAACACAAACTTGCCTGATGTGATGTCCACTTGCCCTCCACCAAAATTGACCGCATAAATCCCATCATCCAAGGATGCTAAAATATCATCTGGATTATCCTTGCCTGCCAACATAAAAGTATTGGTCATGCGCGGCAACACAGGGTCGGCATAGGATTCGCGCCGCCCGTTGCCTGTAGGTTCAACACCCATCAGCCTGGCATTTTGTTTGTCTTGCAAATAACCCACCAACACCCCATCTTCAATCAATGTGGTGCATTGGGTTGGCGTGCCTTCATCATCCACATTCAGCGAGCCTCTACGCCCAGGCATAGAACCATCATCCACCACCGTCACACCCTTAGCCGCAATTTGTTGCCCCATTTTGCCTGCAAATACCGATGTGCCTTTGCGATTAAAATCGCCTTCTAAACCATGCCCAATGGCTTCATGCAATAAAATACCCGGCCAACCATTACCCAGCACCACAGGCATGGTTCCCGCAGGTGCGGCTTCGGCTTCAAGGTTTAAGAGAGCAAGACGCACAGCTTCACGGGTTAATCGTTCGGCTTCGCCGCTTTCGAGTAACCGTTGCAAATCAAATCGCCCACCACCACCTGCGCTGCCTGTCTCGCGTTTGCCCTTATCCTCCACCACCACAGATATATTAAAACGCACAAGCGGGCGTTCATCAGCAAAAGTTTGCCCATCCATGCCTATAATTTGCACTTGCTTGAACACCGATGACACACTCGCCGACACCTGCTGTACCCGTGAATCCATGCTTCGCGCCAACGCATCCAATTTCTCAAGCAACACCTTGCGCGTTTGCATATCCACCTGCTGCATGGGGTTGCCCGCAGGATACAAGTTGTGTTTTAACGCTTGTGGGCGAATGGCAAGTGGCGCAACTTCCTTGCCACTGCTGGCAATGGATCTTGCCGCCCTGGCGGCATCCATCAATGCTGCGGTATCAAAGCTATCCGTGTAGGCATGACCCGATGCCTCGCCCATAATCACCCGCGCCCCAATGCCTTGATGCGTGCTTGCTGACACATGTTTCACCCTGCCTTCTTCCAACGATACCGATTCCGACACGCTATGCTGCAAATACAAATCCGCATCATCTGCGCCCGCAGGTATCATCTGCTGCAACATTTGGCTTAATGTAGTCTCGGAAATATGGTTAAAGATAGGTAAGGTTAATGAATTCATGGCAACATCGTCGGCAATTGGTAGGTTTTGGTCAAGTTTGAACATATTGAGGTATTTATGCTTGAAGGTGTCGCAACATTTTTTTCAGGTTTAATCATGTTATTTAGTAAAGCCGAATTGCGTGCCGTGTTGTGGCGCATGCTTGGTTTATTGGCGGGTTTGATGCTCGTTTTGATGTTGGGCGTGTTCTTCTTTGCTGATTATTTGGCTTCGATGTGGATTCCTGAAGGGGATGCGTGGTACTGGGTGGTGGTTGGTTATATTGCTTCGTTTTTCGCAGGACTACTTTCTATCGTGATCGGTGCCGTTGCATTTGTGGCATTGGCATCAGCCGCCGTTGCACCGTGGTTGGATACTTTGGCATACCGCACCGAAAAAATCGCAGGCATCCCTACGGTAGAAAATGACGCGTCATGGGCAAATCAAGCCTTGGCAGCCATGATAAACTCTATTCGCCCTTTGTTTGGCTTAATGCTTTGGGGGCTGTTGGCGCTGGTGTTTTTCTGGTTTCCACCGCTGATGACGCTGATTTGGACTTATGGCAGCATCCAATTCCTCAATTATGAACTCTTTGACACCCAAGCTTCCCGAAAAGGTATGCCGTTCAAGGCACGCAAACAACATATGAAAGAACACCGCTGGTTTTGGCTGGGTTTTGGTGGCACAGCCTTGCTGCTTATGGCTGTGCCGATTTTAAACATTTTTGTGTTGCCTGCAGCAGTCGTGGCTTTGGCACAAAAAAATGTGCCTGAACAAGCCACTTGAGTATCTTGCCCATGCCTGTCGTCCAGCTACACAAAGTTTATAAGGCATTTGGTCATCACATACTGCTTGATCATGTTGATTTGCGCATCAGCGCAGGCGCACGCGTTGGGCTGATTGGGCGCAATGGTGAAGGTAAATCCACCTTACTTAAAGTGATTGCGGGGCATATGGATGTGGATGATGGCAGTGTGCAAATCAAAAGTGGGTGCAAAGTCGCATATTTACATCAAGACCCTTATTTTGAGCCGGGTCAAAGTGTATTTCATGTGGTAGCTGAAGGTTTGGGGCATGTCGCAAAAACACTGGAAGCTTATCACCAAGCAACCATAGCTTTAGAGCATGATTATTCCGATAAAGCGTTAAAAAACCTCGAAGATTTACAACATCAGTTGGAACATTTGGGCGCATGGAAATTGCACGCGCGAATTGAAACAGCCATCACCAAGCTTGGTCTTGATGCCAACCGCGATGTGGGAGAATTATCAGGCGGTTGGTTGCGCCGTGTCGCTTTAGCTCAGGCCGTGGTGGTTGAGCCTGAAATCTTGTTGCTGGATGAACCCACCAACCATTTGGATATTGCATCCATTGAGTGGCTGGAAGATTTTGTCGCATCTTTTCAAGGTACAGTATTATTTATTACCCATGATAGATATTTCTTGGATGCGGTGGCTGAAGAAATTATTGAACTGGATAGAGGAAAACTCACCCATTTCCAAGCCAGTTACGCTGAATACTTAAAGAAAAAAGCCGAATTATTGGCAATTGAAGCCAGAGAACATCAAAAGTTTGATAAAATGCTTGCGGGTGAAGAAAAATGGATTCGCCAAGGCATCCCAGCTCGCCGCACCCGCAACGAGGGTAGGGTTCGCGCCCTTGAAGAGCTAAGAAAGCAGCGCGCTGCCCGCAAATTACGAGGGGGAGACATCAACTTGCGCGTGGCATCAGGCGTGAAACCCGGCAAGTTGTTGATTGAAGCCATTGATGTCTGCCATAGCTTTGCAACAACAACCATTGTTCATCAATTCAACTGCAAAATTATGGCTGGCGAACGCATTGGTTTGCTTGGTCCTAACGGCATTGGCAAAACCACCTTGCTCAAAATCTTATTGGGTGAACTGCAAGCTGATAGTGGCCGCGTCAAACATGGTGTGCGCCTTGCTCCTGCGTTTTTAACCCAAATTCGCACCCTTAACCCTGACGCCAAGCTTAAAGATGTGCTTGTGCCAAGCGGGGGCAACTATGTCCATATCGGCGGGCATGAGCCACGGCATATTGTGAGCTATATGCAAGATTTTCTCTTTGATAAAGAGCTGCTAAACGCACGGGTATCTGCCTTATCGGGTGGCGAGCGAGGGCGCTTGTTACTCGCCAAACTACTGCTCGAACCTGCCAATTTATTGGTGTTGGATGAACCTACCAATGACTTGGATATTGGCACACTTGCTGTGCTTGAAGAAGCATTAGCCAAATACCAAGGCACCATAATTATCGTCAGCCATGACAGAGCATTTATGGATAGAACCGTAAGCAAGGTGTTGGCATTTGAAGGCGATGGCAAGATTGTACCCATTGAAGGTGGTTATTCCGATTATTTGGCATGGAAGGAGCGCGCTGCTTTGCGCGCAAAAGAAGAAAAAGCATCCATAAAAACGACCAAAAAAGCCAAAAAAGAAGTCAAGAAAACTAAAGTTGCCAAAAAACTTAGCTACAAAGAGCAAAAAGCATTGGATGATTTGCCCATTCAAATCGAAGCTTGGGAAGAAGAAAAAGCCAAAATCGAAGCACGGTTTTGTGATGTTGATTATTTCAGCAACGACCCCCAAGCCTTTCAACAAGACCAAAAGCAACTGGATGTATTAAACACCAAACTTGAGCAAGCTTATCAACAATGGGAAGCCTTGGAAGCCAAGCAAGAGGCATTCAATGGCGAGTAATATCAACTTCATTCGTAAACTTGGTTTTTTATCGGATAAACGCCGATTCTCACTGTTTCTACCCTTCTTATTGATGCGCGCATCACTACAAGAATACAATGAAGATTGGAGCAAGGTGCGCATTCGACTGCCACTGACTTGGGTATCTAAAAATGCAGCAGGTAATATGTTTGGCGGCTTTCAAGCCAGCCTTGCTGACCCGATTCCAGCCATGGCGTGTCTCAAAAAGTTTCCGGACTATCGCGTGGCAACCAAGAAATTAGAGATTGATTTTATCCGCGTTGGCAACTCCGATTTAATGTTGCATTTCGACTTTTCTACCGAACAAGAGCAGCAAATCAGGAATGAGCTCGCAGAGCATGGTCGCGCCACGCCATGCTTTGACATGGTGTATATTCGTCAAGACGGCAAAGTATGCAGTAAAATTAGAAATACCATTGCCATTCGCCCCAAAGGGTATGTTAGCCCTATCGAAAAAAGTTAGTGGCTACGATTTATTCTTGAAGTGTGCCCAACTTTTGCATCAGCATCACCTGCGCACTTTTCACATCTGATCTGGCTTTCACACGCTGGTAGCTGCCATCTGATTTAAGCTGCCAGGATGCTGCTGTATCCGAAAAATAGGGCGTTAGCCCTTCTGCAATCACATCTCGTTTTAAGGCTGCATCACGAATCGGGAAACATGTCTCTACACGGCGCAATAAGTTGCGACCCATCCAGTCGGCACTGGCACAAAAGACTTCCGTATCCCCATCATTATCAAAGCAGTAGACCCTAGAGTGTTCCAAAAAGCGACCCAACACCGAACGCACCCGAATATTTTCAGACACACCTTCAATGCCCGGGCGCAAACAACAGATACCACGCACCACCAAATCAATTTTCACACCCGCTTGCGAAGCACGATATAAGGCTTGGATAATTTCAGGCTCTTCCAATCCGTTCATCTTGGCTCGAATACGCGCAGGCTTACCAGCTTTGGCATGGTCTGCTTCTCGGTTGATGCGCTCAATTAAACCTTTGTGCAGCGTGAATGGTCCTGCAAGCATGGCTTTGAGGCGCAATGCTTTGCCAAGACCCGTAAGCTGTTGGAATAACTTGTGCACATCTTCACCCAACTCAGGGTCACAGGTTAATAAACCAAAATCGGTGTAGAACTTACTGGTAAAGGTATGGTAATTTCCCGTGCCAAGATGCACATAGCGGCGTAACTTACGACCTTCTCGGCGCACAATCATCAGCATTTTACCGTGTGTTTTATAACCCATCACACCATACACCACTTGCACACCTGCGGCAGACAACTTGTTCGCCATAGCAATGTTATCTTCTTCATTGAACCGTGCCATCAGCTCAATCACAGCCACCACTTCTTTGTTGGCGCGCGCCGCACGAATCAATGCATCCACCATAGGCGAATCAGGCACAACTCGGTACATGGTTTGTTTAATCACCAACACTTTGGGGTCAGAAGCCGCTTGGTTAATCAACTCAACCACAGGGTTAAAACTTTGGTACGGATGGTGCAATAAAATATCATGCTGTTGGATTTGCCGAAACATATCCTGCTCTTCATCCAACAAACGGGCTGGAATACCAGGCTCAAAAGCAGGATATTTTAAGTCTGGACGATTCACTTCATCATAAACGGCAGACAAGCGGTATAAGTTTACAGGTCCATCCATACGATACAAATCAGTCTCGAGTAAACCAAATTGTTGCAATAGGAAATTATATAGTTTTGCAGGGCAACGGTTGGAAACTTCTAAGCGCACAGGCTGGCTAAACCGCCGCTCCAACAACTCGCCCGCCACAGCCTGCTTCAAATCCACCACATCTTCTTCATCAATCACCAACTCACTGTTGCGAATGATACGAAACTGATGACATGCCTTCACCGTCATACCTGGAAAAAACTCACCCACATGTTCATGGATAATGGAAGATAAAAAGACAAAGCTATGCTCATAATCGCATAACTCAGATGGCAAATGAATGATCCGCGCAATAGAAATCGGTGCTTGCACAATGGCATATTTGGCTTCACGCCCAAAAGCATCTTTTCCATCAAGGGCAACGATAAAGTTTAAAACTTTGCTTAGGATTTTTGGAAAAGGATGCGCCAAGTCTAATCCAATGGGTGTTAACACTGGCAACAACTCTCGCTTGAAGAACTTGCGAATCCAATCAGCCTGTGCTTCTGTCCACTCGGAACGCTTCAAAATATAAATGCCTTCATCCCGCAATGAAGGCAGCAAGTCATCATTAAGCAGTTTGTACTGTTCTTCCACCATTGCTTCAATGCTTTCACGCATTTGGGTAAGTATATCGGTTGCTGTAAGTCCATCTGCTGCTGTGCCCAATGCACCCAAAGCTAACCTATGCTTCTGAACTGCTACCCGCACTTCAAAATACTCATCCATGTTTGAAGTGTAAATACAAAGAAAACGCAAACGCTCAAGCAATGGAATACTCACATCGCCCGCCATTTCAAGAACACGGTGATTAAACGCTAACATGCTTAAATCACGGTTTAAATAATAATCTTTTTGCCCTAATGGCATATCTATCTCTGCATTCAATGTTTTATCACCTTGGTCATCCGAACTTCAACTGCGAACATCACAGTATAAGTAAAAAGCTTAAATATATAAAGTATCAAGGCATAAAGATGACATCAACCTTCAACATCAAAATAATGGTTGTAATTTGCATCTAATTTACGGTATGTTGAGCACGAAAAGCTGGTGCGCAAACGGATTGAGTTTAATTTGCGCACAACATGCGGCTTCAACGCTGCTCAACGCGTCCTTTTCACCAACAAATCAAGGCAAGTATCAAGGAAACTACTTTTGTTCCCTTGATATTTTATTGTCTCAAATTAAAAGGTGTAAATCAGAAATGAGCAAAGACAAGAAACGCAACAAAGAAAAATTAAAAAAACTTCTCAATAAAATGAGCAACCCGAAAAAGGTTTTGGCATCGCCCAAAGTGATTTCTGGCAAGAAATTGCTTGAGCTAAGCTATGAAATGGGCACATACCCATATCCTGAAAAAATGGGCTTAGAAGAATATGAAAGTGAAAAGCACTTATTGCAAATTGAACTCTTAAAGGTTCAAGCATGGGTAAAAGAGACAGGGCTATAAACAGGCGGAACCTGACAGCTATCAAAAAAGCAGATAAAGCTGCTGCCAAAGCGGCAAAGGCTGCCAAAAAAGCTAAAAAAAGCCAAGCACGCTGAAAAACGCATGAACAAAACCGCAAAAAAAGTGGATAAACAACATGCCTTGACCAAACGCCGCCTAAAACAATATGATGCCGACAAAGTAAAAAATCGCCAAAAAAAAGAAAATCCCAAAGAAGGTTCGTGAGAAGCAAGCGGGGATCATATAAAGATTTGCTTATAAAGGTGGCTTGATTTGAATATAACCACGGGACACCACATTGCCGCAATAGATATGGGCACCAATTCTTTCCATATGATTATTGCACAAACTGAAGCTCATGGCGCATTTCGTATTGTGGATAGAATGAAGCACTGGGTGCGCCTTGGTGATGGTGTGGATAAGCGAGGGCGCTTAAATCATGATGCTATTGAGCGCATGATTGAGAGCCTAAGATTCTTTAAGCAACTTGCGGAAAGTTATAATGCTGAGACACATTGTATCGCTACATCTGCCATGCGCGATGCGCCCAACCGTAATGCGATTGCCAAACGGATTCGCCGCGAGTTGGGGCTAGTTGTCGAAATTGTCAACGGTGACGAAGAAGCGCGCATTGTGTTTCAAGGCGTGCGCTCAGAAGGTTATATTCGTGATGAGCCTGCCCATGTCATTGATATTGGTGGTGGCAGCACAGAAGTGATTGTTGGTGATCAAACTGGTGTTTTGGTTGCTGAAAGCTTGAATATGGGTGCACGACGATACTCGCGTCAATTTTTTGCTGCGGGCAACTACACCACTCGCCAAATCAATATGTGCCGCCGTTCTGCTGCCAGTAAAATTCAATCGGTTGCTTCAGAGTACCATTCATTTGAAGTATCTGCCGTGTATGGAACATCGGGCACAATTCGAACGCTAGCTGAAGTCACTGCACTTTTTCAAGCTCATGCTGACACCGCCCATCTCACACTTAGTGATTTGAAAAAATCCTTACCCAAGCTGATTAAAGCTGTCAAACATGATGATTTACCCACCTCCGTAGAGCAAGAGCGTAAAAACACACTGGTGGCAGGAAGCATTATTTTACAAGAAGTAATGGGGGCGCTTGGCATCAAGTCGCTTCGGGTTTGCTTAAGCGCGTTGCGTGAAGGCATTATCTTTGATCGCATCGCAAGCTCTGGTCGCCTGCCCTCGCGACCCATCAAAGCAGCCAGCAAAGCCATGGCAAAACGATTCAATCTTGATCGCACCCAAATCAAACGCGTCACCCAAACAGCAGAAGTTATTTTTGAAGCATACGCAAAGCTATTATGCTTAAATCATGAGGCATATCGCCTTCTCATTGCTGCTTGCCAGTTGCATGAAATAGGGCTTGCCATGAATCATAAAAAGATACATTTGCATGGCAGTTATATCATTGCCAACTCCAATTTAACAGGCATCACCCAGCGACAACAACAGATGCTTGCAGCAATTGTTCGCTTTCACCGCAAAGCAAGTCCCAACAAAAGCCACACCATGCTAAAAAATATGCGCAGCCAAGATATTAAAACCACCATCGCACTCGCAGCCATACTTCGCTTGGCAGCGGCACTCAACCGTACCAAAAGTGGTGAGGCTGCCAACCCAGACATCATTGAAAAAAAGGAATTTTGGCGGTGGTGTTTTGATAAGGCGTGGTTTGAAAACCATGATGTTTGCATTTGGAATGCCAACCAAGAAAAGCGGCCATTAAGCAAACTGATTGGTAAACCTATTCAGTTGACCGCAAGTTCATACAAAAAAAGCCGCCTTAGCCCAAAAGGTTAAGACGGCTTTGAAGAGTCATCACTTTACTTTAATACTCACGATGTTGACGCGCACGAATTCGACGAAGACGCTTCATAAGACGCTTGCGTGCAGCAGCCTCCTTACGCTTTTTCGCCACAGAAGGCTTTTCATACGCTTCACGACGACGGCACTCACTGATCACGCCTGCGCGCTCAACTTGCTTGCGAAAACGCTTGATTGCCATTTCAATGGGCTCATCAGCACTGACTTTAATTCCTGGCATGTAAAACATCACCCCCTTGGGCAAACCGAAAGATTTATACGCAAACCGTATAGCCTTTGATGAAGCTTGACTATATACCTACTCCTGCAAAGGGTCGCGCATTATGGGTGAGGAATCGGTGAAGTCAAATCAGAAGGTCAACTTGTTCAAAGCTGCGGCAAAAGTTGGCAGTTGGACCATGCTATCTCGCATTCTTGGCTTTATTCGTGATATATTCATTGCCCGGCTTTTAGGCGCAAGCCCGCTTGCCGATGCTTTTTTTGTTGCCCTTAAACTGCCCAACTTCTTCCGCCGCATGTTTGCAGAAGGAACTTTAACCGTTGCCCTTGTACCTGTGCTGGCCGAAGAACGCAAGAAAAGCGAAGACGATGCCCATGCTTACTTGAATGCGCTAGCGGGCTTGCTGCTTGCAGCACTTATCATATTTACCATTGCAGGCATGGTGTTTATGCCTTGGTTATTGCTCGCATTCGCCCCGGGCTTTCATGATGAGCCTGATCGCTGGCAACAAGCCTTAACCCTTGCCCGTATCATGTTTCCCTACCTTACATTGATTTCACTGGCTGCCATGTCGTGGGCAGTGCTCAATGCTTATCGCAAGTTTTCTGTGGCTGCGGCAAGCCCTGCATTATTAAACATTGCCATCATTTTTGCTGCCATCATTTTAGCACCACTCCATGATAATCCTGCCGAAGCTTTGGCAGTCGGCGTGATGCTTGGTGGTGCTTTGCAGCTTGGCATTCAATTCCCTGCACTCAAACGCATTGGCTGGATTCCCAAGCCCACATGGAATCCCAGGCTCCCCGCCATCACAGATACATTAAAGCTTTTTGGACCTGCTGTATTGGGTATCGCTGCGGTGCAAATCAATATTCTGGTTGGTACAATCTTAGCTACCTTATTACCTGTAGGCGCTGTTTCCTATTTGTATTATGCCGACAGAATTGTGCAGCTTCCTCTCGCCCTGTTTGGCATCGCTATGGGCACCGCTTTATTGCCCACACTATCCGAACACTTGGTCAATGGGCGCAATCAAGAAGCCACCCAAGATTTAAGGCAGGGTTTAACATGGCTGACTTGGATTATTCTCCCATCCATGGTGGGATTATTCTTCTTGGCAGAGCCTATCATTCGCACCTTGTTTGAACATGGCGCGTTTACAGCCCAAGACGCCGCCAACACCGCCCTCGCGCTTCAAGCCTACACCGTTGGTTTATTGGTCTTTTGCTGGGCAAGAGTGTTGTCCACGGCATGTTTTGCAGGCAAAGATGCCAAAGCGCCTATGAAGTATGCGATATACACCGTTGCCGTGAATATCATCCTTGCCGTGATTCTAATGCAGCCGTTGGGTTATGTAGGCTTGGCACTCGCATCAGCACTGGCATCCTTCTTTAATGTAGGATTATTGTGGGCGCATTTGCACAAGCAACATGGCGCCATCTTTAATGCTTCAAGCTGGAAACATATGGCTTCTGCCGTGCTTGCCTGTTTACCCATGGCAGCATTACTTTATGTTTTACCCAACTACTGGGCATTCCCTAGTGACAAGCTGATGCAGTTTATATGGCTCGCAGCCCTTGTACTTGGAAGTATGCTGACCTTTTTCGCGGCAGCTTGGATTCTTGGCGAGCGCAAACTCCTCAAGAGATAACTTGGCTCAACTCAAAAAGTCGCAAACAATTGATATATCGGTATCTTTTCATGTTTTTGTTGCATTGGCTGCAAAAGGCTTGCGCATGATTTGAGTTTTGTCGCATTGATGCTACAGGAGGTGAAGCTTTAGCCTCGCTTCCTGCGTGACATTCCGACCAAAGCGCCCAAAGTGGAACATCTTTGAAATGGCTCCACCACAGGCTCAAGGTAATACTTCTAAGGACATTCTATATACCACATTGCTCCTGCACACCCGCTAGAATTGCGTTGACTTCCACAGCCAATGCAGGCACTTGTGGTGTGTAAGCTGTGCCTGTAATGGCTTCGATTTGACCAACAAATGAACGCAAATGATTACGCGAACCACACAATAAATTGTCATAGGTTTGAATGATTAAAGCATGTGCTGGCTGCACTTGTACTTTTTTGGCATTGATGTCCTCAATGTCCACTTCTTCAACCAATGCACCAACCATAAGCGCATCCAAATCTACCTTACCCGCACCCGTTGCTGATGCTATCAAGGTATCATACAATGTTTGTAAGTTGGCATCACTATATGTTGCGGGGTTACCCGTGGATGGATCTGCTTCTCCATAGGTGTTTAATAGATTTAACATACTTTGCGCATGTGCAACCTCAGAGTTCAGTGAAATACTTTGGAATACTGTTAAACCTGTATTATTAAAAATGGTCATATACAAATCGCGAGCCAGCTCTTCTTCCTCGCGCATATATTTTAAACCTGCAATTTCTTCTGCGCTCAGGGGTGTAGAAAGCCCTGCATCCACAGGCGCTGTCGCAGTATTTCCACATGCGCCAAGCCATGTTACGAATATCATGCCTATCCATAATCTTGTTGTATTCATGTTCATTCCCCTTGTTACAATTTGATGGGGAAAGTAAAAACTTAACATTAATAAATTATGAATATCTAATATATAAGAGTATGGTATTTCATGCGACTATACAGGTCAAAGAATGTGATAAACGCGTGATGATTTTGCATTACGCTGTGTATCATGAATACTATCAGCATCAACCAAGGAAGAAGATATGCTCAAAAAAAGTTTGCCCCTACTTATCATCGCAGCCATCACCGCAGCTTTTGTGATGGCTGGCTGGCATGAATACCTAAGCTTTGAACAGTTGCGAATACACCGCTTGGAGCTAAATCATTGGGTCACTGAACAACCCATCATCGCAGCCTTAGCCTATATATTCTTGTATATTCTTGTGGTTGCTCTATCACTGCCGGGCGGCACCATCATGACACTGGCGGGCGGCTTTTTGTTTGGTGCAGTCTGGGGTGGTTTGTTCACCGTTGTTGGTGCGACATTGGGTGCGACAATTATCTTTTTGATTGCCAAAACATCTTTGGGTGATGCCCTGCTTGCCAAGGCAGGCAAGTCCATTCAAAGCATGAAAGCAGGTTTTAATGAAAATGCGCTCAGTTATATGTTTGTACTGAGATTAGTGCCGCTGTTTCCCTTCTTTATTGTCAACCTTGCCCCTGCATTCTTGGGCGTGCCGCTGCGCACTTATATCATTGCCACCTTCTTTGGCATCATGCCTGCAACCTTTGTATTTGCCCTTGCAGGCAGCGGCTTGGGCAAAGTGTTTGAACAGGGCGAAGACTTTTCCATCGCAGGTGTTTTAACCCCTGACATGATAGGTGCGCTGGTTGGTTTGGCTGTGTTATCTCTTATCCCTGTGTTTTACAAAAAATGGCAACAACGAGGGACATCATGAATACCATCCAAACAGATATTTGCGTGATTGGTGCTGGCAGCGGTGGCTTATCAGTTGCCGCAGGTGCGGTGCAAATGGGTGCCAGCGTTGTGCTTGTCGAAAAAGGCAAGATGGGTGGTGATTGCCTCAATACAGGTTGCGTGCCATCCAAAGCGATTTTGGCGGCAGGTCATGTGGCGCAAACCATGCGTGATGCGAAAAGCTTTGGTATTGAAGCGGTTGACCCGAATGTGGATTGGGGGAAAGTGCACGGGCATATTCATGGCGTGATTGCACAAATTAAGCCCAATGATTCCGTAGAGCGTTTTGAAGGTTTAGGCGTGAATGTCATTCAAGCGGCGGCTGAGTTTGTGGATGAACATACCGTCAAAGCAGGCGGCACAATGATTAAAGCCAAATACTTTGTGGTTGCCACAGGTTCATCGGCATTTGTCCCACCCATTGATGGTGTCCATGATGTGCCCTACTTCACCAACGAAAATATCTTTGACAATAAAGAACCCATTGAACATCTTATTATCATTGGTGGTGGCCCCATTGGCATCGAATTAGCCCAAGCCCATCGCAGG
>JALSGX010000041.1 GCA_026982535.1 Ghiorsea sp.
CCATCGTTGAAGCATATCTGGTGATGACGCATCTTGCTGACTCATATACTGCAACAAGGCTGCAACCACATGCTTACAATTGTAATCCATAGGACACGAGCAATAACCGCTCACATTCAAAGCTTGGCCTTCTTGTTTGACCACGACCTTTTGCGTATAAACTCGCCAACCGCTGCCATCAGTTTCACTTTCAAAAATAAGTTTGTGTGGAGATTGCTCAATAATATCAAGCTCTAGCACTTTCTTCTGCTTGTAATACTTCCGCCCGCGTTGCACATAATCCTTGGGAAACAACCCTAACACTTCGTCCTGTTGTAAAAACATGGGTTTACCCCTCCAAAATCATTGCTTTTAATGCTTCCGCATCCATAGTCTTGTATTCACCAGCATGCAAATCCAACGATTGCAATGCCAGCTTGCCGATGTGTGTTCTCTCTAATGCTGTCACATGATTGCCCACTGCGGCAAACATGCGCCGCACTTGATGATAACGACCTTCATGCAATACAAGGTTTGCCGTATTTTCACCTGTAATCGTAAGCTCTGCGGGCAGACAAGGTTTATCATCGGCTTCCAGCATCAATGTGCCCGATGCAAAGGTTTCCACTTCATTGCCCGTAAGTGGGCTATCCAAGGTCACAGCATAGGTTTTAGAGATATTATGTTTAGGGCTGGTTAAATAATGATTGAGCTGCCCATCATCGGTCACAATCAATAAACCTGATGTCTCTTTATCCAAACGCCCCACACTGGACAAGGGTGGTTTTCTATCTATCCATCGCTCTGGAAAATCTTCAAAAATAATACGCCCTTCTTCTTTACGAGAGCACACTGTGCCCAGTGGTTTATGATAAATCACAGTTAAGCCAAATGGATGATCCAGCGGCTCACCATCCAATTCCACCTCATCCGCATACACTTTCACCGATGCCGATTTGGGTGTTTCACCGTTCACCGTCAACCAACCTTCTCGAATCCAATGCGGTACATCGCGCCTTGCGCCATAACCCAAGCGAGACATGATTTTATCCAAGCGTTCTAATTTTCGACTCATTTTTTGCCCCGAATCACCTTAAACCCATCACCCGCAGCCAAAAGCTCCACTTCACGCAAATGCGCTTTTAATACGCTTTCATACGGCAACTGCCGATTGGCAACAAGATATAGCTCACCACCATGCGTCAACGCACCGCATGCCTTGCTCACTATCGTTTGCCCAAGCTCCACATCCCTGCTTTGCCCTGTATGAAACGGAGGATTGCATACCACAAAATCAAGGTGTCTGGGCAGGTTCTCACTGGCTGCGTTCAAATGATGAAAGCACACATCAACAGCATCATATTCAGCTACATTCTTTTTTGCACAATCCAATGCCAATCGTTCAGCTTCAACCAAATGCAAGTGTGTAATGCTTGACGAAGCTTTTAGCATATGTGCCGCCAACAAACCATAACCACAACATAAATCCATCACCTTGCCCGACAAAGGCGGCAAGTGCTTGAGCAACATAGCTGAGCCAGCATCTGCTTTTTTCCAACTAAACAGCCCCGGCTGCGCCCATAAACCATGCGACTTCATCACCTGTGGCTTGGCATCATTCAGCCACTGCTGCTGTAACGCCGTATTTAAGGCTGATGTTTTTTGCGCTGAAAACCATCTGCATTTGGCTTTGGACTTTGATTGGATTTGCCCTGCCAGCTTTTTGAGCGCTGATTCATACGATTTGGCACCATGTCGATTTTCACAAGCCACCATCAGCCTACCGCCACCAGACAAATGGTTCATCGCCTCTGCCATCCAACCCAAAGATTGTTTTTTATCTTTGCTGGGTAGCAATATCACAAGGTCAAATAAACCTCGTATATCCGCTATAGACAAACCCAAGGCTTCAAGCTCTAGGATATATGGTTTGAATGTTTGGCAGAAAACACAAGCCTCAGCTTGCTGCATTAGCTCAAGCAATAAAGGGTGTGCTGTGGCATGGATAAAAGCTACGCGTTGGGGGGAAGCTTTGATGGCAGCTTCTAAAAGCAGGACTAATGCAGGTGATGCCATCAGTCGAATTCATCCGCAAACTCATCGTCAAACTCGTCATCAAAGGCATCATCTTCAGTGGACTGTGGTGCTGGCGGATGCCCATCATAAATACTGTATATTCGGCTTTGTCGCCAGCCCTCACGCACAAACACATAAGCATCCAATGCCATTTCATCACGCATTTTGACAAAATCTTCGATATTTGCCCTCTCGTTGATATATTTTAATGATGTTGCGGCAAGCGCAATAGGAGCGTTGGCAACCATATAAAAGTAAGTCGCGCCATCCAATAAGTAGCTCATCACTGTGCCTGGTGTATTGCGTACCGAGTTGGGTCCCAAAATCGGGTACACAATATATGCGCCCTGATCCACACCCCAAACAGCCAGGGTTTGTCCAAAGTCTTCCTTGTTTCGTTTCAACCCCATATGTGAAGCCACATCAAACAACCCCAGCACACCTACAGTTGAGTTGATCACAAAACGGTAGGTGTCTGATAAACCTTGATGCACTTTACCTTGCAGAAAGTCGTTAAGAATTGTATTGGGCTCTTGTAAGTTCTTAAAAAAATTATCAATAACACTTCTGCCTTCATCAGGCACAACAGCGATATAACCTTTGGCAAGCGGGCGTAAGGTTGCCTCATCAACTACCGTGTTAAACGCATCTACCTTTCGGTTCATGGGCTCTAATGGGTCATAATCATTCTCTGCTGTGGCGCAGCCTGCCAGAAAGCCTGCAACCAAAAGCAATAGTACACACTTTTTCATGGCGTGATTATGCAGCGAACCAAGATGATGTCGATAATAGGCTTTACAACACGCTCCATACCACACCATATTGGATGCCATCATAACTAAAATTAAAATCACTTCATATTGATTGTTTTGTAAGCCATATCACATCTGAGCCATGCAATCCTACTATGAATCGCCCCCAAGCTCGATAGATATGAGCAAAATAACTTTCAGAGGTTATCACAATGCACAAAACAATCCTTGCTACGCTAGCACTGGTCTGCACGACATCAACTTTGGCAAGCGCACAACCACTCACGCCAAAGCCACTGTTTGACACAGCATATGTCAATATGACTTATCCCCAAGTGTCGGGGGATTATTTGGTGTATAATCAGCGCATCAAAACATCACACCAAATTATGCGCTTAAATCGCAACCACTTATACGATCAGGCTCAAGAAATGAGCAAGCATGATGCGGGTAAAGTGGTCCGCAATGCTATTGCCTTAGCACACGGTCGTGTCGCGTATGTGAACAACCGCCTTGGTCACTTGATGCCATGGCTTGCCACCGCAGAATATGAAACAAGCATTGGCATGGGGATATTCCAAAACCTGCTCCTACCCAACCATATTGAAGCTTCTGATGATGCTAAAATATGGGTGTTTGATTCCACCTTGGAGCCCACACGCACACCCCGCATTATCAATCAATTTAATGATGAGCGTTTACACACCCAGCTTTTGGGTCAAAACTGGCGTATGTACCATAGCAAGTTATGGGCATACAAATCAGGCTACCCTGAAACAAAAACGGGATTGAACAACAAGTTTCAACAGCCTTATTTGTTTACCTTCTCTCGCGGCAACAATGAAGTCACCATGCTGAATCAAGGCTTTGATGCCTCACTATCGCCAGATGGGCAAAGGATGGTCTTTGTCCGTGAAACCCATGGCAACTTTGATTTATGGATGCAAAACATTGATGGCACAGGGCAAAAACGCCTAACGACCAATACCTATGCCGATGTGGAACCAAGCTTTAGCCCTGATGGGCAACGCATTGCCTTTGTCTCCAACCGTGACAGCCATGGTGATATTACTCAAACCTTTATTTATACCCTAGAGCTTGCAACTGGGAAAATTACAACGGTAACATCAGGCATGGGCACCATTGATGGTGGTCCAGACTGGTTGGACAACAACACCATTATTTTTCACAGCAACCGTAATCCAAAGTCGCCCAGTGCAGAGGCAGTGGACAACTGGCGTTTATGGACAGTAGCTTTGCCGAAATAATTCTTGCGGAGTAAGCCCTGATATGAGCCAGCAACAAACCATTCACATCATTGGCGCAGGTTTGGCTGGCTCAGAGGCGGCTTGGCAATTGGCCAGGCAAGGTTTTGCGGTCAACTTGTATGAAATGCGCCCTAAAACCATGACACCAGCCCATAAAACAGATAAATGCGCTGAACTTGTTTGCTCCAATTCATTCCGTGCGGACAACCTTGAAAATGCAGTGGGGCTGCTGCATGAAGAAATGCGCAGGCTTGATTCATTGATTATGCACACGGGTGATGCATGCAAAGTGCCTGCGGGTGGTGCGATGGCAG
>JALSGX010000042.1 GCA_026982535.1 Ghiorsea sp.
ATTAGCGAAAAACAATCGCCACTATGTGGAAACTCTATCCACCAGGATCGTAAGTTTTTGGCTAGACATATGCCCCGCCTTGAAGCATGGCTACATTACCGCAATGTCGATGTAAGTACGATCAAAGAGCTATCCAAACGCTGGTACCCTGAACTATCATCATGGAAAAAACGCGGAGCGCATTTGGCATTGGATGACATTTTGGAATCCATCGCTGAGCTTAAGCATTATCGTGAGCATATATTTAGGCAAACTTAAGAAACTCTAAGAAAGTGTTTGTGTTGCTCGCTCTGCAATAATCACCAATACCGACTGCACCAAGGCAGCCAATGGGATAGCGAAAAACACACCAACAACGCCCCAAAAACTACCAAACACAAGCACAGCAACAATAATGGCAATCGGATGCAGGTTGACCACTTCTGAAAACAACCAAGGAATAATAATATTGGCATCAATCAGCTGAATCACGGCATATGCGAGTAAGCTATACATCGCCATATCCGTCCAACCCCATTGAAAATAAGATAGTAATGCAACAGGAATCGTAACCACCGCCGCACCCACAAATGGAATCCAAACCGATATACCCGTAAGCACAGCCAATAATAAAGCATACTCATGCCCCATCATCACATAAACCACCCACATCACCAAGCCAACCATAGACGATTCCCAAAAACGACCACGGATGTAATTGCCCATCTGTACATCTAACTCACCCCAAACACGGGTTAAAAGTGTGCGTTGTTTGGGTAAAAACTGTTGCGCCCATGATTGGATATGTTGCTTATCTTTAAGCAAGAAAAACACCAATACAGGTACAAGAAATACATAAACACCCAATGCAATCACATTAGGAATCGATGCCAACGATTTGGACAAAATCAAACCGCCCCACTCTTGAACTTTCTCTGCACCCGAAGCAATGGCTTGTTGCAAATAATCAGCATTTAAACCCGTGGGGTATCGTTGTTGCAAATCATGCACCGTATCTTTGAGCAACTGCACATATTGTGGAACTTTTGAAACCAACAGCCCAATTTGGTCGGATAAAACAGGAACAATCGCCAGCATCGCAAACAACACCGCCAATAATGCGCCAATGCCAACAAGGATAACAGCCAATAATCTCGGCATTTTGCATGATACCAAAAGCGATACGATACCATCCAACACATAAGCCAGCCCAATGGCAACCAACACTGGTGCTAATATGGAACCAAACAATCCTAAAAGCACAAAAACCAGCAGCAAAAATGCCAGCAACATCATTAACTCAGTGTCTTCCAGCTGCTTATCAAACCACGCCAACACTGAGCGCATCTTAAACCTCGGTCTCTTCCACTTTCTCTTTAGTGTGCGAAGAACAATGGTTTCGCATCACCAGCACCACAACCAAAAGGCTACTGATGAGCTGCAATATACTTCCCATACCATGCCAAAAAGCAAATGCTAGGCGTAAGGGGTCTGTTTTGTCCAAGGCTGTAATATCACCTGCTTCAGCTTTAATCATACTCATCATGCTGGTCACACCAAACGCATTGATCACAACCAGAAGAGTCACTGCTACTAACAAATACCATGTTGTTTTCTTGACACCAATACGATAACAAAACATGAACCCTGCAAACGCAAGCATAAGCATGGCTACATTGGCTATATAAAATATTTTGCCTGCAATCATACCTGCCTGCACAGGATCCAACTCAGCAAACAAAACAGGCGCAACGACATAAGCAGGCACAAGCAAAAGCCCCAACATCAAGGCAAAGCTAAGCCTTAAACCTGAAAAATGAATCTGTTTCATCATTTTCGTCATCTACTTGTATGCTATGCTTACAATCTCATATTCCCGCTCACCACTGGGTGCGTGAACCGTTGCGACATCTCCTTCCTCTTTGCCAATCAGTGCCCGAGCAATGGGTGATGTAATGGAAATGGTTCCATGTTCTATATTGGCTTCATCTTCACCAACAATTTTATAGGTTATCTCTTTTTCTGTATCCAAATCAACCAGCTTTACAGTTGCGCCAAAAACAATCCTGTCTGACTCAATAGTGCTCGGATCAATAATTTGTGATCGCGCAAGCTTGTCTTCAAGCAGCTTTATTCTGGCCTCATTCATGCCCTGTTCTTCTTTTGCTGCATGATACTCAGCATTCTCAGACAAATCGCCGTGGGCTAGCGCCTCTTCAATGGCGGCGATAATTTGGTGCCGCTTTTCGCCTTTCAACATTGCCAACTCCATGCGTATAGCATCCGCACCTTCTTTTGTCATTGGAACACGATCCATTATGCCACCTCATCCTTATGATAATCTTGAATACTTTTTACAGCCGCAACATCACTACCATCTACCATAGACTCAACAGCTGCCAATGCGCCTGCCATAGTTGTAAAATAAACAACACCTCGATCCAGTGTTGCCTGTCGAATAGGTTTAGAGTCTGCAATTGACTGCTCACCTTCTGTGGTGTTGACCACAAAAACAATCTCATCTGACAATAGTTTGTCCACAATATGTGGGCGAACACCATCTGTAACTTTAGCCACCTTAGTAAACGGCACACCTGCTTGGGCAAGAACACTGCCAGTACCTTCAGTGGTTAATACTTCAAACCCAGCTTGAACCAGCTTATCGGCAAGCTCTGCTACTCTACTTTTATCCGCATCACGCACAGAAACAAAAGCTGTTCCCTGATGAGGCAGCCTTGCACCTGCTCCTAATTGTGCTTTAGCAAAAGCTTCTGGGAAAGTCTTGGCAATCCCCATGACCTCACCCGTAGATTTCATTTCAGGGCTAAGCAATGGATCAACCCCTCGAAACTTCACAAATGGAAACACAGCTTCTTTAACTGATCGAAAGTTTGTTGGCTGCTTAATCTCATCCATACCCAAGTCATCCAGTGTTTGACCTGCCATGATTCTTGCCGCCATTTTGGCAAGTGGCACACCCGTTGCCTTGGACACGAATGGAACCGTACGCGAAGCTCTGGGGTTCACTTCCAAGACATAAATGGTATCACCTTGCAAAGCAAATTGAATATTCATCAAGCCACGCACATTCAGCGCCATACCCAAGGCTTTGGTTTGTCGAACAACCTCATCAATAATATGTTGCGAAATGGAATGTGGGGGCAAACAACAGGAAGAGTCACCAGAGTGTACCCCAGCTTCTTCAATATGTTCCATAATGCCACCAATCACCACACGCTTGCCATCACATAAGGCATCCACATCCAGTTCAATAGCTTGATTTAAGAATCTATCCAGCAATACGGGGTGATCAGGCGAGGCTTGTACCGCTTCATTCATGTAGCGCAGCAAACCCTTTTCATCACGCACAATCTGCATGGCTCGACCACCCAAAACATATGATGGGCGAACAACAACGGGATACCCCACCTCTTTGGCAACCTTAACCGCTTCCTCGGTTGAGCGAGCAATACCATTTTCAGGCTGCAACAGTTTGAGGTCGTGCAACAATTGTTGGAATCGCTCTCTATCTTCTGCCAAATCAATCATATCTGGGCTGGTGCCAATAATCGGAACACCTGCTGCTTGCAAAGATTCGGCAAGCTTTAATGGTGTTTGCCCACCAAACTGAACAATCACACCCGTTGGTTTTTCAGTATCCACAATCGCCATCACATCTTCAAAGGTGAGCGGCTCAAAATACAAGCGGTCGGATGTATCATAGTCGGTGGATACGGTTTCAGGGTTGCAATTCACCATAATGGTTTCATAGCCATCCTCAGACAATGCAAATGCTGCATGCACACAGCAATAATCAAATTCAATGCCTTGCCCAATGCGATTGGGGCCACCACCAAGCACCATGATTTTTTTCTTAGTTGTTGGTTCTGCTTCGCACTCTTCTTCATAAGTCGAATACATATACGGTGTTTTGGCAACAAACTCAGCCGCACATGTGTCCACACGCTTAAACACTGGCTTAACTCCAGCTTTGGTACGATATGCACGAATGGACATTTCGTCTGAACCTAGAAGCATAGCAAGACGCTTATCCGATAAACCTTCTCGTTTGGCTTGCTTCCATTCTGCCACACTCAAGCTTGCCACATCCCGACCCTTTAATGATTCTTCAAGCTGAATCACCATTGCCAACTCACGAATAAACCAAGGATCAATTTTGGTGACATCACATATTTTTTCCTCACCCCAGCCCGCATCTTCACCCAAACGCAGTGCCTCACCTATCCACCACAGCCTGTCTGCCCCCGGTACTGCCAACTTCTCTTGCAAAAACACTTTCGCATCCACATCTTCAGGCACGGATTTATCAAACCCGCAAGAACCCACCTCCAAGCCACGCATGGCTTTACCCAAGGATTCAGTAAAAGTGCGACCAATCGCCAT
>JALSGX010000043.1 GCA_026982535.1 Ghiorsea sp.
TCCATGGCAAGCCTAACCCCTTCTTGCAAACGAATATGACGGGTAAAAAACAATGCGCCTTCTTTGGTTTTGCGCTTTTCATTATCTCTAGCAATCCCCGTACGGCTTTCATATTTGAACAAGTCATCTTTTTTGCAGAAATATTTAGGATGTTCGCCATTTAACACCCGATTGAGATTGTCTGCATCCAACCACACATCTTCCAATGGCTTTGCGCCGTCTACCTTTTCCACAACTTTAGGCAATCGCTTTTCACCCGTATCTGTGTTGAAAGCATCCTTAGAAGGCGCAAGCTTGCCCCAAGCATCGTTTTGACTGCTATACAACACATGCAGCGGCATGGGATATAACCGCTTGCCATCCTTCAGCAGATAAGGGCCAACAAACGAAAGCTTGCCTGCATCATCAGCACTTGCGCCAATCAAGCTGGCAATATCGGGCTGTTTACCATCACGGAACTTTTGCCAATCCACGCCTTTGCTTTCGGCAATGGCAGCACGCACCACACCTGCCAGCGTTTGCGCTGTGGGCGGGAATTGCGATTCCAAAAAGCCCTGTTCATTTTGCTGAAATGACCTTGCCCCACGAAAGAAGCTGGAATCCAAGGGTTCAAATTGCCATGTTTTCATCTCTCCTCCACCTTTTCATACACAAACCAATATAATGCTTGTACATCATCTAACCAGTCATGGGGGTGACAATCACCAATCCAGTCATCCGATTCAGGATAGCGACCGACAACCGCAAAGATGGATATATCACCTAGTCGCTCCCATTGCTCAAATGTTGCATCCAGCTTTACCACCATATCCAACAAACACTCAATATCATGGATATGTGGAAATGAGGCTTCTTTCCAAATCAAATAAGATTTAAGCGATTTCTCTACACTTTGTTGCAAGTGAAACAGTGCCGTTTCTGTTTGTTCGTCATGGTTGGAAAGTAGCTTCGCTGCGCCAATATCCTTAGCACTTCGCTTAAGCCACGCTTGTACAAGTGCTGCTTTATCTCGTTTCATTTAACATGACTCCCTCATGCTTTGCGGTATGGCAAAGGGCGCCAGCAACTTCACTCCACTCATCAAACTCCTGCTGTTCATAAACCAAAACATCTTTTGCAACATGCCATGAACGCAATGCTTCACGCGCTTGCTGAATATAGGCGATGCGGGATTTTTCCATTTTTTCAACCACAAACAGTAAATCCACATCAGAGTCTTCATTTGCCTCCCCCCTTGCAAAAGAGCCAAACAACCAAACTTGCTTGGCATCAATGGCGTTTGCGGCACATTGTGCAAAATGTTCAATTTCATGGCGCGTGGTATTCATCGCTCCACCCCCTTTTGTGCCAAAAAGCGCAACAACAATGCACCATTGGCACGATATTGACCTGTTGGCACTTTATTTTTGAATACGCGGCACTGCTTAAGCAAAGGCTTAATCAGCTCCTCAGCCTTCGCTTTTTTATCTGATACACCATCCAACAAACCACTGCCGATATAATCCGCCACCAACATATCCTGAATCACTTGATTCTTGATTTGCGAGCCACCTTGCAACATGTCCAAAGTCTCGCGAATATGATAAAGCAGCTTGCTGGCATAGCCTGCATCCCCTTGCTCATCTTCACCCAGTTTATTGGCTAACTGGGCAATGATAACCTCTCTTTTATTCTCGTCTTTTTCACCATCGGCTTTTTTCAAGGCTTGCTCCCAAGGCATCGACCATGTGAGTTGCTGCCCCCCAGGTTTCCACACCCGACACGCCACCGCATCCCGCCCTGTGGCATCCTTGGCAACATCATCCAAAAGCTTGTGCGCATCTTTAAGAATCATGGTCAGCGGCAATTTCATATGCGCATATTCAATAGCAGCAGAAATACTGTAATTACCATCTTCCAAGCCTTTACCTTCGAATATCCGCATATATTTCTCACGCACTTCGGCTGCACAAGGCAAGGCATCTTCCAGCGGCAACATCGCCAACACATCATCACCGCCTGCATAAATCAAAAAGCCGTTATGGTTTTGAACAACCTCAGGCACTTCACTGGTAAAACGAGCCAAGGCTGCGGATAAATCTGTGGCATCACCCATAGCCTCTTTGGTTTTACCCAGATTATCCCCATCCATCATCAAGATGGCATAGAAGGGAGAAGGATGCCCAAGCTTTTGCCCATTGGATACCTTGATTTGTGTTAGCTCATGCAAGGCGCTCAACACTGGTTCAGCTTTTTCTGGCTCAAACTCATTGCTGTTTTCCAATGCTGATTTGAAAAATACTTGTCCATCAAGACTGGTGAACCAAAATGCCAAATCCTTTTTGCCAACCTTTTCTTTAATACATTTTATATCTGTGCCCCATTCACCATAACCTTTTCGAGCACCTTTCGCTGCATCATGAAATGCTTGAAGCTGAGAGTTATCCCCATATTCAACTGCTTGCTCCAACCAATGCACTGCTGCCATATAGTGAGTAGATGGTACAGCAGTCGGAAGTTCCCAGCCCTTATGCCCATCCAACGCTTGCCAGACATGCACAAAACGCCGCTTCACATAGGCAATGGCGCAAAGCCGTTCATTTTCCCGCAAATCCATAGTTCCAAAAGGCTTAAGCTTTTCCCAAAGTTTTTTCTGTTGTTCTGGATTAGGTTTGTCTGCCCCCGATAACTCCTGCCATTCACCCATCATGGTGCATTTATCGCCTTGAGACTCAGGCGGCATATATGTGCGCCAGTTTTTTCGCATGGCAAGCACCTTGCCATCATCGGAGCCAGCAACTACCCACGCCATATCCCAAAAGCTTTTAATTTGATTATCCCACAAATCACGGGATACGCCCGCAGCATCCAGCTTATCTTTTTGCCAAACCGCATCCGCCAAAGCTTTCCAAGCATCTTGCACAGCATCCACTGCCACCTTGCCATCAAAATCGACTGGCACTTCAGCAATAAAATTATTGGGCAATGAGCCTATTTTTGGCAACTCTTTATCATTGCCTGACTCATCTTTACCAAGCGGCTCACCTTTAACCGCCTTTAGCAAGTCATCACCATCCACCTCAGGCATAACAATCTTGCCACCTGCACCCTGCACGGCAGCCATAGCTTTGGCAGTGAGCCACGATAATAAAAAGGAACCTGCCCAAAAATCACGAGTACGCCGCGCCTGCGACACAAATCCCTGCACAGGACCAAGTGTAAAATGGAGGTAGTGTTGATTGCTCATGACTGACCTCCTAAAATGGCAACTCTGCTGTCAAAGCGGTTCAAGTAATCATGAACCACTTGCCAGTCCACCTGAACATTACTTGTAGAACAACGCTGTAACTTCCTAGCTTTGAAACCTACGCTTGCATCCTTCGCCAAAAACTTTGATTGGAGCAAGCTCTGCACCACAGCATACGAACCATCTTGGAATTGATGCACATGAATCAATAGTGGAGAAGCGCGCCGTGTTCGATTCTTATTTTCTGGAGTAATATCTATTTTTGCATCTCTTGCTGGTTGAATACTGCTAAAGAAATAATTATGTGGCAGTCCAAACACCGCTCGTTTAGGTATTTCTTCGGGGCATAGACCATTGACAGCATCCATCATCAAAGCATGATCACCCTCAAAGTTTTGTTCCGCATCAAGTCCATTCACCTTGTGCTTTCCTTGCCTGTCTGCTCGCCCATAACTGCGATACATTTGGAGCTCTTTCCCAACATTACTCAAAAGAGCCAAGGCATCTTGTGATGTTTGAGACACATCAATTCGAGTTTGTGTAGAAAAAGAAGAATATGGAGGTAAATTTGATGGAAGTTTATCAACCACTTTTTGTATGTATCTCTTAAATCCATCAACATTCTGAGGAACATCACAATCTTCGCCTAATACTTTCAAGTTTTGTATAGCAAGCGAACCGAAACCTTTACGGGAACGGCTTCCTAAGCCTCCTAAAAGACCAAGCAGCATCATTGCACTGCCAATGCTTTCAATATCCTTTTTTATTTCCTCTTCAATTTTAGCTTTAGGGTTAAAATGCAAATACACACTAACTTCACCGCCCTCAATACAAGTCCGAAGCAGTCCTTGCTTAAAATGGTAAAGCCCCTGTCCTAAAAGATATTGATGCCATTTGCTCGGCTTAAATGAAGACCGATCATCAATATTGCTAACTACTCTTAGCAAAAAAATACCCTGCCCGCCTTTACCATCTTTCGCTGCACTACCAAAAAGTTCACATTCTTTTTGATGCAGAGCTTTTAGAGCTGCTTCTTCATTGTTGTTTTCTTCTTGCAAAAACTTACCCCAATGCAATGCC
>JALSGX010000044.1 GCA_026982535.1 Ghiorsea sp.
AGCCCCTCCCATTTGCTCCAGGGAAATACCTGAAACATTGACGCCAGCATTCACAAAAGCAAACAAGGGCAAAATAAGAAACGCAACCCAATAATGCAGATTGTGCTCAATAACCTTAAGGGGTGAAAAAGTGTTTCCTTCTTTGTCTGTAGCATTAAGTGGAATGGTGAATGCAAGCGCCACTCCCGCAAGCGTGGCATGCACCCCTGATTTCAACACACTTACCCAAAGGATAATGCCCACTATAAAATACGCACCTTTCTTGACCACGCCCAAACGATTAAAAGCAATCAAAACTGCGAGCGCTACAGATGCCACGCTGATGGATAATGTTGACAAATCGGTGGTATAAAACAACGCAATAATCACAATGGCACCTAAGTCGTCAATAATAGCCAAAGCCATAAGAAAAACTTTCAATGAAAGCGGAACTCGATTGCCCAGCAATGAAAGAATGCCTAGGGCAAAGGCAATATCCGTTGCGGTTGGAATAGCCCAACCATTAATCGCGTCAGGATTCTCACCATTAAAGTAAATGTAAATCACAGCAGGTACCACCATACCTCCAACCGCTGCCACAACAGGCAGTGTCACTTGGGCAAGTGAAGATAAGTGGCCTTCCAATACTTCTCGCTTGACTTCCAAGCCAATCAACAAAAAGAAAATGGCCATTAAACCATCACTTACCCAATGATGGAGTGATTTATCAATCACAAGGCTTCCAAACTGAATAGAAACAGGGATATGAAGAAACGCCTCATAATAAGGTGCAAAAAATGAGTTGCTTGAAGCCAAAGCTAAAAGTGTGGCAATAATAAGTAAAATGCCACTGGATGATTCTTTTTTGATAAATTCTTCGATAAATGACATGGTCGCAATATGCTAAAAGCAACATGGTTGGTCAATCAGACAATTATTAGATTTCTTTAATATTTATTAAAGTATGGCTACGCTTAGCAACATGAAGTTAAATCAAGCATACTATCTTCAAGACGATGTTGTTTTTCTCGCCAAGGATTTAATCGGCAAGATCTTATACACACAAATCGATGGAAACAAATGTGCTGGCATTATTACCGAAACCGAAGCTTATGCAGGCGCCACCGATAAAGCCTCACATGCCTACAACAATCGGCGAACAGCTCGCACCGAGCCCATGTTTGCCCGAGGAGGTATTGCTTATGTATATTTATGTTATGGCATGTATCATTTGTTTAATGTGGTGACAGGTGAGGAAGGCACACCCCATGCCGTCTTGATTCGCAGCATTGTACCCTACCAGGGCTTAGACACCATGCTAAAGCGCCGCAATGCCAGCCACTACCATCAAAACCTGCTCAATGGCCCAGGCAAGATCAGTATAGCACTGGGCATTCATCAAGCTTGTAATAACCTGTCCCTGCAAGGTAACACCATTTGGATAGAGGATAAACACCTTGATATTGACATCACTCTTATCAAAGCCACCCCTCGTATTGGCGTAAATTATGCTAAAGAAGACGCACTATTACCTTATCGGTTTGTACTGCAGCAGAAGCTCACACATGAATACCCCCGCCTCACCTATTCAACAGGAAAATAACGCAGCTTATCCACGAGAGCCGCTATACCACACAATATATACTATACACCCTTTGTTTCCTAACACCAAAAAAACACACAAACAAGTAAGCAAGTCTAGGCATCACTCCACATCGCAGTAGCAGAAAAGACGCCCATACCGCCTAGTCAAGCTCCACAACATGGGATACGCTTCACCTTCCTAAGAACAAGAAAAATGAGGTTTCCATGATTCAAATTGATATCGCAACAAACAAACAAAGTAAAATATCTGTGTATCCATTGCTGGATGGCGCAGTACTTACAACTTCAGGCGAAGCCATCAAATCGAATAATACGGTTACCAACTTTTTGGCAGCAGGCGAACATCAAGGCAAGTTTGGTATGGTACGCAGTGTGTATTTGAATGATGAACGCGCTTTATTCATTGGCGCAGGTGAAGCGGATAAGCTTACCTTACACAAGCTTCGCGCTTTAGCAGCCAAAGTTGCCCAGAAATTGAACAAAAACAGCGTGGAACATGCTGATATTTATCTTAGCGAATTAAAAGTTTCAGATGTAAGCCTTGCCGATAAAGTTCAAGCCATTGCAGAAGGTTTATGGTTGGGTCTTTATACATTCGATACCTACCAAACCAAAGAAAAAAAGGGCAAAACAGAGCTTCAAAGCATCAATATCATGGTCGATGGTAATGTCTCTGAAGCTGAACAAGCCTTAGCCGCTGCCAAAGCCATTGCATCTGGTACGATTTTCGCTCGCGATTTGGGTAATGAACCGGGCAATGTGTGCACCCCGGAATATCTAGGCGACCAAGCCGCAGCTTTATCACACCCCAAGCTTAAAACCACAATAATGGATAAAGCCGCGATTGAAAAAGCTGGATTTACAGCCCTTCTCGCCGTCAACCAGGGTTCCAATAAAGAGCCCCGCTTTATCGTGATGGAATACAATGGTGCAGACAATGATGATGCGCCCATCGCTTTGGTTGGCAAGGGGTTAACATTTGACGCTGGCGGTATTTCTATTAAGCCCGCAGGACAAATGGATGAAATGAAGTTTGATATGTGTGGGGCAGCGGCAGTACTTGGTGTTTTCAAAGCTATTACTGAAATGAATTTGCCGATTAACCTGCTTGGCGTGATTCCATCCACAGAAAACCTGCTTGGTGGTTCTGCCTATAAACCTGGTGATATTATTACCACCTACAAGGGGCTTACCGTAGAAGTCTTAAACACAGATGCAGAAGGCAGGATTATTTTATCCGACGCGCTTGCCTATGCCGTAGAACAAAAACCCGCTGAAATCATTGATTTTGCAACCCTTACTGGTGCATGTGTCATCGCTCTTGGCGGACAAGCTACAGGGCTTATAAGCACCTCCGACAACATCAAGCAAGGTTTGATTCAATCAGGGAAACACACGCATGACAGAGTGTGGGAGCTACCCATGTTTGATGAGTATCAAGAACAAATCGATTCCAAAATCGCCGACATCAAAAACACAGGTGGGCGTGAAGCTGGTACAATTACTGCGGCATGTTTCTTATCCCGCTTTGTGGATGATATGCCTTGGGCACACTTGGACATCGCGGGCACCGCATGGAATATGAAAGGTACAGACATTTCACCAGTTGGTGGCGCAACTGGTGCAGGTGTTCGACTTATGGTGGACTATTTAAGACACAAAGTTTAAGCATACCAAGAAAAAAGCCTGCAAAACCAAGTTTGCAGGCTTTGTGTATGGCATCCCTAAGGGGAGGTATTCTTAACCCCAGTGATGATAATGATTTCAAGGAGAAATAAGAATGTCTAGTCAAAAGTCATGTTAAATATGTACATAACCCATATGACAAATGTCCTAGAAACAGCGGTAAAACTAGACAAATGTCATAACAAATGTCTGATTTTCTTCACCGTCACCAGCTCAACAAAAACCAATCGAAGGTTTTTTGTCGGGTTCTTTCACTGCCACTTCTTCTTTCAAAGCGTGGAGCAACATCTCAGGCGCAGGTGGCTGACCTAAAATAGCCAATCGTTTTTTAACAGCTGAAAAGTCGCCTGGTGCCAAGTTTGAAATTGCCGAAAGCTCTTTCTTAATATGGTGAGGAATATCTCCTTCACACTCTTGATCAAACATGCGGTACGCTTGATCACATGATAAGTAATCAAACTGAATTTTTAATGCAAACCGTCTCAGGCTAGCCTGATCAAGATTATCCATTAAGTTGGTTGAGCAAAAGAACAGCCCCTCAAAGTTTTCCATTTGCACCAAAAGCTCATTGACTTGGGTGACCTCCCAAGACTGTTTGGCATATCGTCTATCTCGTAGCAGTGAATCAGCCTCATCCAAAACCAACACCGCACCCTCTGCCGCTGCTTCCTCAAACATGCGAGCAATATTCTTCTCTGACTCGCCAACATACATACCCAACAAGTCCGATGCTTTTTTGCTAAGCAATGGCATATCCAATGATTTGGCAATAAACCCTGCAAGTGCAGTCTTACCTGTGCCAGGCGCACCATAGAAACAAATATTGCCGCACTTGCTCCGTTTTAATCCTTCAATCATGCTTTCAATATCCACATTGGTATTCAAGTAGCTCACATCATAAGCCAAATTATCTTTTGCAATTCTAGGCAACGGTTTGAGCGACATGGCTTTGAGGCTATTGTTTACAACTTGCTCCAACACTTGGTCAACATTTCCCCCATCATTGGGTA
>JALSGX010000045.1 GCA_026982535.1 Ghiorsea sp.
AGTGCGTGAGGGCTTCACTACAGATAACGGCAATATTATTATCGATGTCACCGGTTTAACCATTAAAAACGCTCGCCAACTCGAAGACGACCTCAATCAAGTACCTGGCGTAGTCACCAATGGTATTTTCTCCCATCAGGGCGCTGATGTTGTGCTGATGGCAACGCCTAATGGTGTGATCACCATCAATTAACCACCATGCAGGTCTCTGACTTTGATTTTGAGCTACCTGAACAACTGATTGCCAAAGCTCCGCTGCCGCAACGGGATGCGGCAAGGCTGCTACACCTTACTTCCCCACTGCAAGATACTTATATCAAACATTTACCCCATCTGGTGCAGGCTGGTGATGTTTGGGTGGTGAACGACACCAAAGTGATTCCTGCACGCCTTATCGGCAAGAAAGCAAGTGGTGGCAAAGTTGAAATCCTGCTGCTGGAACCCTCAGGGCAAGACAATATCTGGTCAGCCTGGGGAAAAAGCAATAAGCCCTTAGCCATTGGCACTGTGGTACACTTCTCAGATTCATTTTCAGGTCAAATCTTGAGTCGCAATGGCAAACATATTGAAATCCAGCTTATGGCTGCTGATGTGGGGGCTGCCATTGAATCCCATGGTCATATGCCTTTGCCGCCATATATCAACCGCCCTGATTCTGAAGAAGACAAGCAACGCTATCAAACCGTGTTTGCAGCCCATGAAGGTGCTGTGGCAGCACCCACGGCGGGACTACACTTAACCCCTGAATTGATGCAAAAGATGGAAGAAAAGGGCGCGTCATTTGTGTATATTACCTTGCATGTTGGCCCTGGCACATTTCAGCCCATTCAGGTTGAAGACACCAACGACCATATCATGCACGAAGAAGCGTATATTATCCCTGAGCAAGCCGCCGATACCATCAACCAAGCCAAGCAAGCAGGCAATCGTATTGTTGCTGTCGGCACAACAAGCTTGCGAACACTGGAAGCTGCAAGCCCAAACGGGGTGCTGCAAGCAGGAAGCAATCGCACTGATATATTTATCACGCCAGGTTACACATTCAAAATGACCGATGCCCTGCTCACCAATTTTCATTTGCCCAAATCCACGCTTTTGATGCTGGTCTCTGCGCTCGCAGGGCAAGACACTATCAAAGCCGCCTATCAACACGCGATTGAACACAATTATCGCTTTTATTCTTATGGCGATGCGATGTTTATCCCTAAGACAATTGGGTGTTAAACATGGTCTGCTCCCTGTTAACCAAAGCTAAAGCCTCACTTCCACCTCATTCTGAATAAGTTAATCGGGATGATTTGATCTTGTTTCGGTTGGGAAGCAAGGCAAAAGCGTGGGCATGTGCGACCTAGCACATAAGCCGTTTAACGCTGGCATCCAATCAATCAGTCAAAAAATCAATTAAGCCAACTTATCATCGGCAATATGGTAGTGCGGATCTTCTTTGATATTCACTTCCACCAAGTCTCCTGCTTTTTCAAGCAACGCTTTACACTCTTGGCTTAAGTGCCGCAAGTGAAGGTTTTTACCTGCTTTTTTGTATTTTTCCGCCAAATTATCAATAGCTTCAATGGCAGAATGATCCACCACTCGAGAATTGGCAAAATCCAAAACCACTTCATCAGGATCACTTGCTGGATCAAACAATTCATTAAAGCGATGCACAGATGCGAAAAACAAAGGCCCGTGCATCTCATAGACCCGTTCACCCGTATCCAAATCTTTAGGGATGGCATAAATATGCTTAGCATTTTTCCATGCAAATACCAATGCCGATGCAATCACGCCCACCACCACAGCAATCGCCAGGTCCGTAAATACGGTAACAACGGTCACCAGCACCACCACAAACACATCTTCTTTGGGGATTTTGTTCAGCATATTAAAACTTCCCCACTCAAATGTGCCAATCACCACCATAAACATAATACCCACAAGCACAGCCACAGGAATCATTTCAATCAGATCATGGGCAAAAAGAATGAATGACAATAAAAATAATGCTGCCGCAATACCCGATAAATTGCGCCGACCGCCTGATGAAATGTTAATCATAGACTGGCCAATCATGGCACAACCACCCATGCCACCAAAGAAGCCTGTGACCACATTGGCAGCACCTTGCCCAATAGAAACACGGTTGCCTTGCCCGCGCGTGTTTGTCATTTCATCAATCACAGTCATGGTCAACAACGACTCAATCAAGCCAATGGCAGCCAAAATCACGGCATAGGGCAAAATAATATAAAGTGTTTCAAGGTTTAGGGGCACTTGTGGGATATGAAATGGAGGAAGCGAACCACCAATAGATGCAATATCACCCACAGTTTTGGTATCAAGCCCTGTAGCAATCACAACAATGGACAACACCACAATCGCCACCAAACCCGCAGGTACAGCGCGAGTAAGCTTGGGCAGCACAAACATGATCACCATGGTTGCCGCTGCCAAACCAAGCATGACATAAAGATCTGTGCCTTGCATCCATTGCCCATTCTCCTGAAACTGCGGCAGCTGTGCCAGAAAAATCACAATCGCCAAACCATTCACAAAACCCAGCATCACAGGGTAAGGCACCATGCGAATAAACTTACCAAATTTCAGCAATCCAAAGATGATTTGCAGTATCCCCATCAGCACTACCGTGGCAAACAGGTACTCCACCCCATGCTCCGCCACCAAAGACACCATCACCACCGCCAACGCACCAGTTGCCCCAGAAATCATGCCCGGGCGACCACCGATTAATGAAGTAATCAGACCCACCATAAATGCGGCATAAAGACCAACCAAAGGGTGTACACCCGCCACAAAGGCAAAAGCAACCGCTTCAGGAACCAGCGCGAGCGCAACCGTTAGACCTGATAAAATATCATCTTTAGCACTCCACATGTGCTTTTTATATAAGGTATACAACATAGGCTTCTCCACAAACTAAAAAACAAACAATCATGCTCAAAGGCGGCGCAGCGTGCCTAATTTATCGTTAAAATACCAGTAGTAGTGTGTGCTCAGATATTCTTATTATGAATAAGCTGAAAAAGCTCAATCCGAGAAGATGGGTTGTTCAGAAATGCGCCACTGAGCTTGGATGTGGTGGTTATGGCATCAGGTTTTTTTACCCCACGATAACACATACATGAATGCTTACACTGCAAAATCACAGCAACACCCGCAGGCTGCAACACATCTTCTATAGCATTATGAATTTGCATGGTCAGCTTTTCTTGCACTTGAAGCCTTTTGGCAAAGCCATCCACCAATCGCCCAAGCTTGGATAAGCCAACCACGCGCCCATTGGGAATATATGCAACATGTGCTTTACCAAAAAATGGGGCAAGATGATGTTCGCAATGGCTATGCACATCAATATCCGACACCATGACCAATTCATCATAACCTTCCACTTCTTCAAAAGTTTTGCGCAAGTGTTCGGCTGGATCTTCCTTGTAGCCTGAAAAGTATTCTGCAAATGCTTTGACTACTCGTTTGGGCGTGTCCAGCAAGCCTTCACGCTCTGGATCTTCGCCAATATGCGCCAGCAATGCTTTCACATGCGCCATCGCAGCTTGGTTTTTCGGATTGCTCATATCAAAATCATCAGGCATTAGACTCTCCATGATTGGGTGACCGCAACCATAGCCCAATATCTGCATAATAAAAACATACTTTAACTAAGCCCTATAAGCGCATAGCCCCCAAGGATTAAGCCCCTGCATTGCTGTAAATGTGCTTGAGGCGATCCAAGGGTTAGGCAGTGCCTTTTTAGGCTTTAAGGCGTAGGACAGAACTTCCTCAAAGAGTATTTTCATATGGTGCTCATATTTACTCTGTTACCCGACCTTTTACATTATTGGGCTGAATAAGATAGAGCTTCCTCAAAAAGTATTGTCCAAGGTCTTATTCAAATTGGAAGCGAGGCTAAAGCCTCACTTCCTGTGAGAATTACAACAAGGTTCAAGTCATGTGCAAGACTTTGACGACAAACACACATAAAATCTTGTGCTTTATACTGTAGAAAACAAGATATTGTCGTGGTATATCAATAACTTGCGGCTTTTTGAGGGGAATCTAAATATATTCTAGCTGTCAGGTTCCGTCTGTTTATAAACCTTTTTCTTAAACAAGTGTGGATGACTTTGCTGCCATTTTTTCATGGCGTCAACAGGTGCTGTGTGCTTCAAT
>JALSGX010000046.1 GCA_026982535.1 Ghiorsea sp.
CCACCATTCAAAACAGCAAAATTCAGCATTATGTATGGTGAAGGGGTATCGCATGTCGGCGAAGTGGTTGATATGGGTGTGGAGTTTGGGCATGTGAAAAAAAGCGGAGCATGGTATGCCGTGGGCACAGAGCGCATAGGGCAAGGCAGAGACAATGCGATTCAATATCTCAAAGACCATCCTGATTTATTGGCTGATATTGAAGCTAAAGTGCGTGCAGAGCTTGGCTTGCCTGATATGAAGTTTACTCTAGAAAAACCAAGTGCAGCAAAAGACTAATGCCATTAAAAAAGAGCTGCTTGAGGCTTATAAGTCGGCTGTTCGGCTTTTGGGTGCTCGTGAGCATAATGAACACGAATTGCGTGAGAAATTAAGCAGCAAACATTATGATGCCATTATCATTGACGATGTCATTGAGCTATTAAAACAATATGATTATTTGAGTGAATCACGGTATGCGGAAACCTTTCTGCGCTCTAGGCTTAAAAAAGGCGAAACCCCTTGGCTTGCCGCACAAAAAGCAAGGCGAAAGGGTGCGGAACCTGAAGCTCTAAGGCTTGCCTTAATGGAAGCAGAGCAAAGCTTTGATGCGTGGGCTGCATGCAAAGAAGCATTGGATAAGCGCGACCCTTTGGGGGGCTACAAACAAGATAAGCGGCTTTGGCAGCGACAAATACGCTACTTGCAAAGTAAGGGTTATGATTTGAATACCATTTTGCAAGTGATGAACAATGAGGATGATTGAGATATGAACACATCGGAAATTCGTAAGAAGTTTCTTGGCTATTTCGCAGAGAAAGGACATGAAGTTGTGGCATCGAGCTCGCTTGTGCCGCATGGCGACCCGACATTGATGTTTACCAATGCGGGCATGGTTCCCTTTAAGCATGTGTTTCTTGGCGATGAAACCCGCCCTTATGTTCGTGCTACTTCCAGCCAAAAATGTGTGCGTGCAGGTGGTAAACACAACGATTTGGAAAATGTTGGGCATACCGCACGGCATCACACCTTCTTTGAAATGTTGGGCAACTTCTCCTTTGGTGATTATTTCAAACAAGATGCGATTGCGTTTGCTTGGGAATTTTTAACCGAAGAACTCAAGCTTGATAAAGAGCGTTTGTTTGTCACTGTCTTTGAAGATGATGATGAAGCTTATGATTTATGGGTTAAAGGCGTGGGTATTCCTGAAGATAAAATCGCCCGCATTGGTGCCAAGGATAACTTCTGGAGCATGGGTGACACAGGGCCTTGTGGTCCTTGTTCGGAAATCTTTTATGACCACGGCGAGCATGTCCCAGGTGGCCCTCCAGGCACGCCTGAAGAAGATGGCGATAGGTTTGTGGAAATCTGGAACCTTGTATTCATGCAATACGATAGGGATGAAGCAGGCACACTCAACCCGCTACCCAAACCTTCAGTGGATACAGGCATGGGCTTGGAGCGCATTGCGGCTGTATTGCAAGGCACGCACGACAATTACAGCATTGATTTGTTTCAAAACCTGATTGCCGCAGCATCCAAGGTCACAGGCGTGAAGCTGGGCGATAGCGATGAGCAAGATGTTTCGCTTCGTGTATTGGCAGACCATTTGCGCTCGGTGTCTTTCCTGCTTGCCGATGGCGTGTTGCCATCCAATGAAGGGCGAGGCTTTGTACTGCGCCGTATTTTGCGCAGGGCTTGCCGTCATGGGCGTTTATTGGGCATGAAAGAAGCGTTTATGTATAAGCTTGTGCAAGCTTTGGTCGATGAAATGGGCGACCACTTTACAGAGCTAAAAGAAGCGCAAGGTAATATCGAGCAAGTCATCCGCATTGAAGAAGAGCGCTTTATTAAAACCTTGGATAAAGGTTTGAAATTGGTGGAGCAGGCAGTAAGTGAGGCAGGTGAGGGCGGCACCATTCCAGGCAAAACACTGTTTACTTTGTATGACACCTTTGGTTTCCCCACCGATTTAACTGCAGATATTTTGAAGGGGAAGAATATCAAGCTGGATATGGAAGGTTTTGAAGTTTGCATGAATGAGCAACGCGAGCGGGCACGGGCTGCTTGGGGCGGCTCTGGCGAAGCGGCATTGCCCAAGGCTGTGTTTGAGATTCGTGAGCAACATGGAGCCACCGACTTCTTGGGTTACACCACGATTCAAGCAGAAGGCGCGATTTCTGGGCTGATTGCAGGCGACAAAGCTGTGCAAACTGCAAGCGAAGGCGATGAAGTCTGGTTGATTGCCAATCAAACCCCATTTTATGCCGAATCAGGTGGTCAAACTGGGGATACAGGCATCATTCGCAATAAAGATGCCGAGTTTGTGGTCACAGACACCAAAAAAGTATTGTCCGATTTATTTGTGCATATCGGCAAAGTCAGTAAAGGTTCGTTCAGCTTAGGCGATACCGCCGTATTTGAAGTGCAGGGCGCGCGCCGCGATGCTATTGCCCGCAACCATACGGCAACCCACTTGATGCACGCGGTGTTACGAGATGTGTTGGGTGAACATGTGAAACAAGCAGGCTCTTTGGTCACGGATGAACGGTTACGCTTTGATTTCAGCCACCATCAACCTGTATCCGAAGATGAGCGCAAAACCATTGAAGCGCGAGTAAATGCAGCGATTTGGGCGAATGATGCCGTGGAAACCAAGCTGATGACCCAAGATGAAGCCGTGGCATCGGGAGCTATGGCATTGTTTGGCGAGAAATATGGTGATGAAGTGCGTGTGGTCTCTGCTGGGTTTTCTACCGAGCTTTGCGGTGGCACGCATGTCAAACGCACAGGTGATATTGGTGTGTTCCGTATCGTGTCCGAAGCAGGTATTGCCGCTGGTGTGCGCCGTATTGAAGCGGTGACAGGTGAGGCAGCCTATCAATCCTTTGTGGCAGATGCCGATGCGCTGAATAAGGCGGCAAGTTTGGTCAAAGTGCGCCCCAATGAAGTGGTGGATGCTGTCAAAACCTTGCAAACCAAGCTTAAAGATGCGGAAAAAGAGCTGCAATCGGTCAAAGCCAAGGCTTCCACAGGGCAGCTGGATGATTTGATTGCCACAGCCCAAGATGTGAATGCCAATGGGGAAACAATCAAGTTGCTTACTGCCGAAGTCAAAGATGTGGCAGACATGCGCGACTTTATGGATAAAGCCAAAGGTAAGTTAAAGTCTGGCGTGATTGTGTTTGGTCAAATCAACGGCGAAAAAGTGCAATTGGTTGCAGGTGTGACCAAAGATTTAACCGATAAATACAATGCTGGGCAAATCGTGCGTGAAGTAGCTACAATCTGTGGCGGTAAAGGCGGCGGCAAACCCGACCTTGCGATGGCTGGCGGCACTGAGCCAAGTAAACTCAAAGAAGCATTAAAGGGTGTTTCCAAATTAGTTTAAGACGGAGATTTTATGGCTATACCGAAACATGATGAGATAAGAGTTCCTGCTCTAAAACTGTTGGATAACCATGACATATTAAAACTTAAAGAGTTTGAGGCCCCTCTTGCAAAAGAATTTAATTTGTCAGACATTGATTTGGTAACGATGTATGAATCAGGTAATGGTCCCGTATTCTACGATAGAATATCTTGGGCATTGAGCTACTTATCCATGGCAGGATTGGTTAATAAACCAAAGCGCGGCTATTATGAAATAACAGATAAAGGAAGAGAGCTTTTAGAAAACCCTACACAAATAGACAAATTCATTACAGGGGCAATTAAAAAAAGAGAAAAGCCTAAAGCAAAAAGTATCAATGACTTTACAAATGAAACAGACTTAACTCCACAAGAAAAAATAGATATAGCATTTAATAAAGTTAAAGAATCTGTTTATAATGACATATTAGATACTATTCTATCTAAGTCTCCGCGTGAGTTTGAAAAGTTAGTTGTTAAACTACTACAAAAAATGGGCTACGGTGGTGAAATAGAAGGTTCAGGTATAGTCACTCAATACTCTAATGACCAAGGTATTGATGGAATTATCAAAGAGGATGTTTTAGGTCTTGGTCTCATTCATATTCAGGCAAAACGTTACAAGTTAGATTGCTCTATTGGTCGAGATGACTTAAATAAATTTGTAGGTGCCTTAGCAGGAAACCAATCCAGTAAAGGTGTATTTATTACAACATCAAGTTTTACAAAGGGTGCAGTGGAATATGCTAACAATCTAAATGGTGTAACATTAGTCCTAATAGACGGTATAAAATTAGCAAAGTATATTTATGAATATTCTCTAGGTATGCAAACAGAACAAATTATTGAAATTAAAAAACTCGATAGTGATTTTTGGGATATTATGGAAGATAACATATAGTGCTTGTCCAACCATGAAATGTATTATTAAAGGATTATCCTAAAATGAGCCAAGGTTTTGAAATTCAAGTATTTAGCCGCTATGAAAAGAAAATAGTGATTGAAAAAGTCTATGGTGATGGGGCGGTGAAGTTTGCTTATGGCAACCCCATTGGGCGGCTTTTAGGTTTGTTTATTGCCAGTAAAATGTTTAGTCGGTTTTACGGAAAGTCACAAGATAGTGTGAAGTCGGGGCAAAAGGTTGCACCATTTATCCAAAACTTTGAAATCCCGATTGAGCAGTATCAAAAAGGTTCGCTTCAAGAGAACCCGATTGAAACATCATATCGCTCATTTAATGAGTTTTTTATTCGCAAGTTCAAAGAAGGGCAGCGCAACTTCACCACCAACCCGCAAGAGATGGGTGCTTTTGCTGAGGCGCGATACTTTGCCCATGCGAGCATGACCGATGAGTTGACTGTGCCCGTCAAGGGCTCGATGTTGCGTGCGGTTGACCTCATTGCCGATGCCAAGCTCGCCCAAGACTTTATCGGTGGCCCGCTGATGATTGCTCGGCTTTGCCCTGTGGATTATCACCGCTACCATTACCCTGACGATGGCAAAACGCTGAAATCATTCACTGTTGCTGGTGATTTGCATTCGGTGAACCCTTTGGCACTCAAATACAGGCAAGATATTTTTATCAAAAATGAACGCCGTGTTTCGATTTTAGATACAAAACACTTTGGCAAGCTTGCCTATATTGAAGTGGGCGCGACTTGTGTGGGTAAAATCGTGCAAACCTTTGATGAATCCAAACCATTTAAGAAAGGCGATGAAAAAGGCTATTTTCTGTTTGGTGGAAGCACGGTGGTATTGTGTGGCGAAAAAGGAAAGTGGATGCCTTCGCAAGATATTTTAGACAACACCAAACAAGGCATTGAAACCTATATCCAACTGGGTGATGTTGTCGCTGAAACCAAAACGACTTTGGGGAATCCATGAATAACAACGATTTCAACACAGGCTTGTTAGACTTTATCCAGCAATCACCCACACCCTTTCATGCCGTGCAAAACATGGTCAACACGCTCGAAAACGCTGGTTTTCAGCGTTTGGATGAGCAATCAGCGTGGTTTGTGCAGGAAAAGCAGGTGGAAGGTCGTTATTTTGTTACCCGCAATGATTCATCCATTGTTGCTTTTGACATCAAGCAGCCATTGCTGGAGCAGGGGATTCGCATGGTCGGGGCGCATACGGATAGCCCATGCCTCAAAGTGAAACCCAACCCTGAAATCATCAAACAAGGCTATTTGCAGCTCGGTGTTGAAACTTATGGCGGGGTATTGCTCAACCCTTGGTTTGACCGCGATTTATCGCTGGCTGGGCGGGTGAGTTATGTGGATGAAGCTGGAAATATGGCGCATGAATTAGTGAATTGGGAAAAAGCCATTGCGGTGATTCCAAGCCTTGCCATTCATTTGGATAGAGAAGCCAACGATAAGCGCAGCATCAATAAACAACAGCATTTACCGCCTGTGTTGATGCGGGTGTCGGATCATCAAACAAGCTTGAATGATTTATTGCTTGAACAATTAAACAAAGAATCCAGCAAAGCGGCATCAATATTGGGCTATGAATTAAGCTTTTATGATGTACAGCCACCTGCCATTGTGGGTTTGAATGGTGATTTTATCGCCAGTGCGCGCTTGGATAACCTATTAAGCTGTTATACTGGATTGATGGCTTTAATTCATGATGAAAACACACAAAACATGCTATTGGTGTGTAATGACCATGAAGAAGTGGGCAGTGTGTCGGCGGCTGGGGCGCAAGGCAATTTCTTGGAGTCGGTGTTGCAACGCTTAACTGGGAATCATGAAGCTTTTGCGCGTTTGATGGCAGCTAGTGTGATGATTTCTGTGGATAATGCCCATGCTGTTCACCCCAATTTTGCCGATAAACATGATGCCAATCATGGCCCTATCATCAATGATGGTCCTGTGATTAAAATCAATGCTAATCAACGCTATGCCAGCAACAGCGAGACTTCTGCCATGTTTAAACAATGGTGCGCAAGCGCTGATGTGCCTGTGCAATCGTTTGTGGTGCGCGCGGATATGGGTTGCGGCAGCACGATTGGCCCGATTACAGCGAATAACCTTGGCGTTCGTACGGTGGATGTGGGTGTGCCAACCTTTGCCATGCATTCGATTCGCGAGCTTGCAGGCACAAAAGATGCGGCTTATTTGTATCTGGTGTTAAAGCAATATTTTAATGAAAGAACTTTTTAGAAAAAACCTGACATTATCAATCTGTCATGTGATAATGATTACATACTAAAACCCCATAAGGTAGTTGCTTTCGATAGCAAAAGCTCTGGGGTAGTGTGTATGGCAAACATCATAGCATTTCAAGAGGGTGATAAAATTATCGCACAAGGTGATAAAGATACCACCGCATACTTGATTAAATCAGGTTGGTTGGAGGTGCGCCGCCAGCGCCCCGACGGCTCTATGATTACCAGTGTATTGCAGGCGGGTGAAATTGTCGGTGAGCTCGGGCTTGCAGGATTATCCAGCGAGCGCACAGCGAATGTTGTCGCGTTAACCGATGGAGAGGTTGAAGTCATTGACCGAGGCACGCTCATTCGCTTGGTCAATAAACCTGGCGGGGCGCTTGCACCACTTCTCGCCGCTTTGTTTGCAAGGCTTCAGAATGTTTTGATTGATGAAAAAATTGATGAAAATGATGAAACATTTATTGCATATGCCAAGCTTGAAGGCATGAATCATCATGCCAAACAAGCACTATGCAATCGCCCCAAATTGATTGGACATTTACCTTGGGTGTTTGGCGCATATCGGCCACCTTTAACCGTCACAGAACTCTTTGATGACCCCAAACGCATTGATGTGCGGCTCACAGGCTGCAGTTTGCGCGTGAATGAAAAACATATTGAGCTTGCAGCATGTGCAGAGGGCGGGCTTGAGCTTAGGGTTGTAAACTACGGTGATTATTGTGAAATTAATGAAGAAGAGATTGTGCACAACAGCAACAACGATGCCATTGTGAAGCTTCCTGTGGGTAAATATACACTTAAATTTGGGGATAGAAGTGACCCGTTTGAATTTAAGTTGGATGTATTAATATAAGTCGTTTCATCAGCGCAGCAAACCAACCAGGCATATAACAATTAGCATGGCACCAATAAGCTGTTTAAAATAACTCGCACTTTGTGAAATCAAATAATCATGAAATTTTAGACCAACCATATGCCCAATCGCAGCAGCAGGTAGTAGCCAAAGATGATGTACCCACCAAAAATTAACACCAACGCTGGCTAAAACACCTAGTTTAATCGTTACCAAGACAAACCAGAGTACAAACAAGGTGTTTCTAAGCTTTTCTTTGGCAACACGGTGCATAAACACAGCAACAATAAGCGGTGCACCAATCAAGCTTGTGCCACTCACATAACCACCAACCACCAATAAAGCAGCGTCAGCAGTTTTACTTTGGCTTTTGAGTTGGTATTGAAACACATACATAACGCCATATATCAAAGTCATCACATAAACAAAGGAAACCATGATGTCGGTGGGTAAGGTAAGTAAACCAAATACACCGATAAGTTTTGGAATCATCATAATACCGAAGGCTTTTTTCAAAAATGGCCAATCCACAGCGCCAAGCCGTGTGCCAACCGTAATCCCGCTAAAAAACAATAAGTGAATACCAATTAGCGGAATCCAAATCAGAGGGTTATCCACAACGAGCAGCAACAAGGGCAAACCGAGTGCTGCACCACCAAACCCGAGACCAGAGCGTACAAAGCCTGTCCAAACGAAAATTAGTGCTGTGGCAACATATTGCCATAATTCGAGGTTATCCATGCGTGGAATAGTAGTGGGAAGCGCTTAGAATGATAGATACAACAACATATTGTAACGCCTGCATAAGCCATAATATACAATGTCGCATAATATATATTATGTAATATTTATAGCGGCAAAAGTCACCACGATGCTGGCGGCGCACGCCATAAGTCTTGCGCTCTATCCAAATCAAAAGATTTATCCAGCACTTTAACACTAAGACCTATGTTATTGATTATATGAATAGTTTGTCTAAATACCTTATCTGTTCCCCAATGAATACCAGCAAATAGTTCAGGATATGAATCGGACATGGCAATCAAGTCGTAGCCACCGTCTTCCACAGGTCCTATGACCACATCATACTGGGCAATAGCCCGCATTGCCTGCATGTAACGCATTGGATTGATATGTGGCGAGTCTGTGCCCACAAACATCACGGGGCTACGGTCGTAAGCAAATGATAGCTGACATAGCTTGGCCAACCGCATACCCAGGTTGCCTTCGTGCTGCATCTTAAGCTCAAAGTTATATGTTTGCTGTAACTCAGCAAAATATGGATGTGTGTCATCATCCACAGCAAGCCAAATATCATCGAATATACCGCAAGCCTTAGCGACTGTGGCTTTAAGCATTTGCTTATGCAATGAAGCTGCTTGTTTGGCACTATATTCAGGCAATAAGCGTGTCTTTACACGACCAATAACAGGTGCTTTGCTTAGTATAATGATACGCATCAGCGAGCATCCCTATACATGCTTGCAAGTTTATCAGGTGATACACCAAGCCAGAAAAGAAGCCTGAGTTTCCACATTAACAGCACTGTGTTAATAATACCATGGTTTTCCCAGCGTCTGCTTGAGGTGACCAGCTTATCATGCAAGCAAGCAACCTTGCCTATTTTTTTTAATGCACTGGTCAACACAATATCTTCCATTAAAGCAATCTCAGGGTAACCACCAACCGCTTCATATGCCTTTCTTGTGACAAAAATACCTTGATCGCCCGTGCTAATCTTGGTTAGGCGCGACCTTGTATTTATAAAAAAGCTTATAATTCGATATATTATGGATGTATTTGAAAGCTGTACATCAAATCTTCCAGACAAAAACCCTTGCTTATAAGCTTTTTTTATATTCGAGATATGACTTGAAGATATGCTCGTATCTATATGTAAAAAAAGAATAATATCAGAGCTTGTGTGTTGCGCGCCCATATTCATTTGTTTGGCACGCCCTGCTTCACTTTGCAAGCAAACAAAGCCACTTTCTCGAATAAGCGCAACTGTATGATCGGTTGAACCACCATCCACAAAAACAAGCTCCTCCACGGAGAGTGTCTCAAAAGACTGTAATACGGCAGGAAGTATTGTGGCCTCGTTGAAAACAGGGATAACAATGGCAAGACTGGGGTAGGGTTTACCCATACAAGCTATCCCTCTATCGCGATTGGTGTCCAACCACTACCCTTCTCTCTGAAGTTGGTGATTTGCCCGTGCCATGCTCGGCCTGCCATTCCAATCAAGCGCGATCCATACATATAAAGTCGAGCATCAAACTTAAAGCTTTTTTCACCAATCAGGATTTGGCTGGCAGGTACAAGCTTTTGCATCACCGTAGAGGCGCCATCCAGGCTTTCAAAGCGCTTTCGGCTCATGCTTTTTCCCAGCAGCACCCCTTTACCTCCATGTTTTGCTGCAGGCTTAAATACCCAGGCTTTGCGAGTTGCCCATACTTGCGCCAAGTCAACTTCAGCCAACACATGGGTTTCTGGTACAACAGAATGAATGCAGTCTATAGTATCCGCATCCAAAAAGGACAAAAAATCCTTACGCCACCAATCCACCATACGGTTTTTATCACCAACAAGGGCATAACTTCTCGGATAAGGATTAAGGGCGACTTGTTGATGTATAAAGGCTTGGCGGATGTGCTGCATAGGTGCGGATTGTAAATAAAAGTCTGTGTGCCGGTTATAAATCATATCGACCTTATCTGAGCCAATATATAAACCATCACTTTTAAGTAACAAGTCTTCAGGGCTAAGTAAAAATACTTTGCGCCCATCGCTTTCAAGCAGCCTAGCATAAGCTAGCATTTCAGGGTACATATATTGTGATTGAATATCTTCATCCACAATGGCAATGGTTTGCCATGATGGATCGAACATGTTCAATAGCCGGTGTTCAAGTGAACCTGGTAGCTCAGAATGCTCACTCTGCGGAATCCAACCATCATCTTTTTCCCACAGACCTCCCGCGTTGTTATTGATTTCAATCAGTTTGGGACCATCGGGTGTTAAGTGAAAATCATACCCCATTAACATGGAGGGCTGATTGGGCTGCACATCTATGGTTTGCGGTAAATCAAGCTTCAAAGCGTTCAAATAAGCAGGATGATATTGAAGCATTTCAATGATCCGAGCAAAGTTTAGCATAGTATTAAAGTCTTTTGCTGCAATTGGTACAGGTACATTCGTGGCTAATGTCATGCGCCTACCCTACCCAATTTTTTTCAAGCCGCTAATATCCCCGTCATGAATACCCCTTCACTTGCTAGCTTATCCTTAACAGAACTGCGAAAACTGATGCAAACCTGGGGGCTTCCTGCCTTTCGTGCCCAGCAAGTTTTGGATTGGCGTAATAAAGGCATACTTGACTTGAATGCCATGAAAAACATCCCAACCGCAGTTAAAGTTACACTTGAAGAAAATATACAAGTTCAACCTCTGCAACTGGTTAGCAAACAAAAGTCAAATGATGGCACACGAAAATATCTCTTTGCTTTGAACCGCGCAGGACAAGCTAAAAAATATATTGAAACGGTTTTTATCCCTGAAGAGAGCCGAGGCACGGTTTGTATTTCATCACAAGCAGGCTGTGTGCTGGATTGCCCATTTTGCCATACAGGCACACAAAAATTTGAAGGCAACTTAACGGCTGCTGAAATCGTAGCACAAGTACTTGCTGTGAAAGCAGATTTGCTTGCCGATTCCATGATGAATGGCTTGTACCCGCATGTTTCTCATATTGTGTATATGGGTATGGGTGAACCACTAGCCAATGAGCATGAAGTGTTTCAGTCCTTAAGCTTGCTAATGGCCACAGATTATCTCCATCTGTCACGCCGTCGCATTACACTGTCAACTTCAGGCTTGTTACCACAAATAGAAAGATTAGGTAAAGATTTTCCTGTCAACCTTGCTATCTCATTACATTCTGCCATCAATGAGCACCGCAATATACTTGTGCCAATCAACCAAAAATATGATTTAATCAGTCTGCGCAAATGTTTGAACGCTTACCCTCTTGCTAAAAGTCGTCATATCACTTTGGAATATGTGATGTTACAAGATGTGAACGATACCGAAGAATCATTGCAAGCCTTGATAAAGTTTGTCACCCCTGAGCGTGAGCGAGTAAACCTTATCCGCTTTAATAGCTACCCAGGAAGTATATATCAAGGTAGCGCAACCAGTGTTATCAACAAATTTGCAAAGACCTTGATTTCTAAAGGCATTCGTGCAACGGTAAGGCGGTCTCGAGGTGATGATATCATGGCGGCCTGCGGGCAGCTTAAAACAGTAAAACTGGGGGAATAATGCAAAGGATTGGAATTATTGGTGGCAGTGGTTTGTACACAATTGATGGCATCAGCATTACAGATGAGTTGAACATTGACACCCCTTTTGGCAACCCCTCGGATAAATTAATATTTGCCACAATTCATGGGCATGAAGTTGTATTTCTCCCCCGCCACGGTAAAACACACAATATTCCACCTCACAACATTAACTACCGCGCAAATATTTATGCCATGAAGCTTGCGGGTGTTTCCCAAATCATTTCTGTTTCTGCGGTTGGCTCTTTGCGTCAAGATATAGCACCTGGTGATTTTGTGCTTGTTGACCAGTTTGTCGATCGTACTCGGGAACGCGCTTCAACTTTTTTTGATGGTCCCATTGTGGCGCATGTATCTATGGCAGACCCTGTTTGCAACCATCTTCAACATCAATTGTACCAAGCTTGTGAAGCTGAGGGTATTACAACCCACCGCAATGGCACATATCTTGTGATGCAAGGTCCTCAGTTTTCCTCACGCGCTGAATCGGAGCTATATCGCAGTTGGGGTATGGATGTGATTGGCATGACCAATATGCCTGAAGCCAAACTGGCGCGTGAAGCTGAAATTTGCTACGCTACTGTCGCCATGTGCACCGATTATGATTGTTGGCATGAGGTAGAGGATGATGTATCTGTAACTTCTGTCATTGAAGTCATGCAAGATAATGTCAGCAAAGCAAAAGCAATGTTGCTGACATATTTTAAGCACTACTGCAACCAAGATACAGCATGTGCTTGCCAAAACACATTAGAGCACAGTATTTTTGCAGACCTTAAAGATCAAAGTGATGAAAGCTTGCGTTCTGTTTACGCATTGGTGAAACGGTACCTATGAAAAACATATTATATATAAGCCTGTTTTTTTCTTTGCTCTTCACCCTTGGTGGATGTCAAACGACGGCGGAAAAAAAGTTAAATGATAATGCTGACAAACGCGCCATGCTACACTATCAACTGGGTTTGGATGCCATCCATAAAGGGCTAATATCTAAAGCTTTTGAGGAGCTTTACCTTTCTGATAAAATTCGTGCCAACCAGCCAGATACTTTAGATGCTATTGCATACGCTTGGCGCTTGCGTGGTGATAATAAAAAGGCAGAAAGCTTTTACAAGCGTGCGATTAAACATAACGCAGGGCCTGCAACTTACAACAACTATGGTAGTCTATTGGTTGAAACAGGACGATACAAAAAGGCATTAAACATACTCAACCAAGCTTTAGAAGACCCACGATACCGCAACCAAGCACTGGTCTTTATCAATATGGGTGATGCTTATGTAGGATTAAAAGACTTGGATAATGCTGTCCGCTCATACCGTAAAGCAGGTATGTTGTCGGCACACAAAACATATACCCAGCTTAAAGAAGCAGCAGCATACAAAGCTTTTAACCGCTTAAACTATGCGCAAGCCCTGTATGAAACCATACTGCATCAAGAGCCTGCCAATCAAGAAGCTTTGCAAGAGCTTATTATTTTGCTTAAGGCCAATGGTAAAAGGCAGCTTTTACGACATTACATTCAAACATTTATCCAAAAATCTTCCAACAAGCTTCAACAAACATGGGCAAAGGATGAACTGCTTAAGCTTGATAAAGGCCAATAGTTATGGAAAAAGAAGCATTTAACGATGAGGTTGATGAGTCCACTTTTGCAAAGGAAGCGCTACAATGCGAAATCGGTGCAAGGCTTCAGCAAGCTAGAGAAGCACAAGGTTTAACTTTTGAGTATATTGTCCAAGAGCTAAAGTTTAGCCCAAAATTTTTGACAGCACTTGAAGCAGGAAACTGGCAAGATTTACCTGGTGAGGTTTATGCTATTGGCTTCCTCAAACAATATGCCTCGCTCCTTAATATAGATTTAAGCGATGATATTCAACGCATTAAAAGCAATGATTTTGAGCTTAAAACACCTGTAGTGTATCACGATGTACCCATTTCACCTCAGCGTAAGTGGGCAGTAGGTGCTGTATTAGTGTTTGTTCTGATCATTCTTGTAGGCAACATTTTTACAATAGAAAAAGCCAGCTTTCAACCCCATACGGAGCAAGCAACCATTGAGCCCCAAGCACAGCCTTTGGTGATACAACCTGAAATTATTGAGTCCTCAAGCAATACAGACCCCTACAGCACAAGCATGATTGAGAAAAAAGCAGAAGAAAACACAGAAGTCGCAATACAGATACAAACACCCAAAACCTTTACTTTTCATGCCGCAACCGATGATGTATGGCTTCAGGTCTTTGCCCTTGATGAGCAGGGAAAAAGACAACTTCTTCGTGAAGCTTTGCTTAAAAAAGGAGATAGATTCAGCATTGTTGAAACATCAGCCAAACTTTTTGTCACTGCGGGAAACCCTCGTGCCTTGGAAGTTTTGGAAGATGGGAGTGTTTTGTTTGCCGCAGATACACTGGGTAAAAAAAACAAGGTATTAAAAAACTTCCCAATTAACCCCTGATTTTTTTAATCATTGGATGATGTAGCGCTTGTTCAGCAGCAGATAACTCAGCTTCCTTTTTGCGGTGCCCTTGCCCTTGCCCAAGCAAGGTTTGACCTAAAAAGCAACTTGCTTGAAAACGAGGGTTTTGTTTGAAACCTGAGTCTTCAACCGTGTAATGCGGCAGACCTAAGCGTTGCGATTGTGTTATTTCCTGCAATAAGCTTTTAGCATCACGCAAGTTAACTGGTTGAACATCTTTGAGAAGCTGGCCCCAAGCTGTTAAAACAAGCGCCTTGGCCGCCGCAAACCCGCCATCTTCAAACACAGCACCAATCACAGCTTCTACTGCGTTGGCAGCAATAGATGGTGACTTTAACCGCTTGGCTTTATCACGCTCACCATCACCAACATTGAGGTATGTCTCAATGCTCCATGTATGGGCAATATGTAGCAATACTTGCTTACATACCAAATTGGCTCTCATTTTAGATAAATCACCCTCATTGGTATTGGGGTAATGATGAAACAAATACTCTGCAATGATTAAACCAAGAACAGCATCGCCCAAAAACTCTTGTCGCTCCAGATGTTCAGAAGATTTTGAGGCATGGGTAAGCGCCCTTTGCAGAAGCTTAGGTTTGTTGAACCTGTACTGAAGTGTTTGTTCTAAACTTTGGTATTTCAAGGTGTTTTGGCACTGGGAGAAAAAGAAAAAGAAACAACAGCTGCTAGTCTTATCTTGTCCAGTATTGATATATCATTTTGGATGTATTCCGCATCTTCTACTTCAGCGTTGGGGTTTGGCACTTGAATATCGGGTTTGCCAAACACCCATACATCAACGGAATAAAAAGAGCTGATAGACACTTTACTGCCATGTTTACTGATATTTAGGTTTTGAAAAAAAGTATCAGGTAAAACTTTGAAGTCCACTTGTTGAATTATCATTAAGCTTTTTAGCTTTTGTCTAATCTCTTCCTCTGAAGACTGTGTCAGGTTAGCACTAATACCATCAAAAGTGTTTTGTATTTTTACATGATTATAAAATACTGAGAAAACCTGTAATCCAAACAGGATACCTACGCCAAGTATAAGTGTCCAAAGCATTGTTTTAAACATACAGCACCTTTTTTAATGTAGTAAACGCCCCAGTCTATCCCAGCGTACACTATTATTTGCCGCATTCCAAGACCACCAAATCACCACAGCCTTACCCACCAGATACTCCTGCGGCACAAAGCCCCAAAACCTTGAATCTCGGGAGTTGTTCCGGTTGTCACCCAGCATAAAGTAATGACCTTCGGGCACTATCCACTGACCATCACGAATAGAGTATGTTTTACGCAGTACTGTGTGTTCAACATCAAACAATTGCTCTTGGTATGCTTGTGAGACATCTGAAGACTTATCACCCATAACATATGCATATGAGCCGATAGGTGTTAAGGGTATTTTTTTGCCATTAATAAACAACTCATTGTTTTTGTAAACAATTTTATCACCAGGAACACCAACAATGCGTTTGATGTAATCTTTACTTCTATCTTCAGGATAATCGAAAACAACAATGTCACCGCGTTTTGCCTCAGATGCTAAAAGCTGAATATCGGTAAAAGGTATTCGAAAACCATAGTTGTAGCGACTAACAAATAAGTAGTCGCCAACCAACAAGGTTGGCACCATGCTGGATGATGGAATCACAAATGGAGCAACAATAAAGCTCCGAATCACAACAGCAATCAAGCCAATCACCAATAGACTTTCTATCCACTCCCGCCATACTGGCTTTTTGGCTGTTGTTGTTGCTTCCAAATCTTTCATGGTTTCACTCATGCGTCATCTCCAAGCTTTAAGACAGCCAAAAATGCTTCCTGCGGCACTTCAACACTTCCAATCGCTTTCATGCGTTTCTTTCCTTTCTTTTGTTTTTCCAACAACTTACGCTTGCGGGATATATCACCGCCATAACATTTGGCAGTCACATTCTTGCGCACACCCTTGACAGTTTCACGGGCTAAAATCTTGCCACCAATGGCAGCTTGCACAGGCACATCAAACTGGTGCCGTGGAATAAGCTCCCTAAGCTTTTTAATCAACGCTCTACCTCGTGTTTCAGCTACCGAACGATGCACAATCAAGGATAAGGCATCCACAGGCTCACCATGCACTAAAATATCCAGCTTGACCACAGACTCCGTTCTAAAGTCAGCCAGTTCATAATCCATGGATGCGTAGCCACGGGAAACAGACTTTAATTTATCATAAAAATCAATCACCATTTCAGCCAAAGGTAAGTTATAGGTCAGCATCACTCTACCTTGACCAATAAACTTCATGTCTTGCTGTATGCCTCGCCGTTCTTGACATAGCTTCATCATCACACCGACAAACTCTTCAGGCATAAAGATATTGGCAAGCACGGTTGGCTCTTGTACTTCCTTGATTTCGGAAACATCAGGAAAGCCACTTGGATTGGATATTTCTTTGGTTGCACCATCTGTCGTCGTGACTCTATACACCACCGATGGCGCTGTCGTAATCAAATCAAGGTCGTATTCCCGCTCAAGTCGTTCTTGAATGATTTCCATGTGTAGCAAGCCTAGAAAACCACAACGAAAACCTAATCCCAATGCTGATGAACTTTCCATTTCAAATGTAAACGACGGGTCATTCATATTCAGCTTTTCCAGTGAGTCACGCAGTTCAGCGTAATCATTGGAGTCCACGGGGTACAAACCCGAAAACACCATAGCCTTGGGCTCTCGAAAGCCAGGAAGTTGTTCAGCGGCCGGATGCTTTTCTAAAGTTACTGTATCCCCTACCCTTAAATCAGCCAGTGTTTTGATGCCACAAACCATAAAACCCACATCACCAGACTTTAAAACACCAGTTGAAACAGGTGCAGGCGTAAACACGCCCAAATCATTGATACCATACTTTTTGCCATTGGACATCAATATCACCTGATCGCCCTTTCTCATGATACCATCAAAGACGCGAACCAATGCCACAGCCCCTACATAAGAGTCAAACCAAGAGTCCACAATCAAAGCACGAACAGGCGCATCATCGTTGCTCTTAGGGGCAGGAATACGCGTCACCACAGCTTCTAGTACATCCATAATACCTTCACCTGTCTTGGCAGATACCGCAATGGCTTCAGATGCGTCAATGCCAATCACATCTTCAATTTGTCGCTTGGCCTCTTCCACATCTGCCGATGGCAAGTCAATTTTGTTAATAACAGGAATGATTTCGAGGTCATTTTCCATGGCAAGGTAAACATTGGCTAAGGTTTGCGCTTCCACACCTTGCGTCGCGTCCACAATCAATAACGCGCCTTCGCACGCTTGCAATGAGCGCGACACTTCATAGGTAAAGTCCACATGACCAGGGGTGTCGATAAGATTGAGTTTGTATTGCTCGCCATCACTTGCCCTGTATTCAAGGGTGGCTGTTTGTGCTTTAATGGTAATGCCGCGCTCTTGTTCTAACTCCATGGAATCCAAGACTTGCTTCTTCATTTCACGCTGTGACAGCGCACCAGTTTCTTCAATCAATCTGTCCGCAAGCGTGGACTTACCGTGGTCAATGTGGGCGATAATGGAAAAGTTTCGAATATGTTCTTGTTTATAATCTGAATATGACATCGCAGCGCAGCTTAACGGTTGCAAACGCTTCTTGCTAGCGCTTAGTACACTCGACAAGCCAACATCACCTATTAAGCTATGCCCATGCTATCAACAACAAGCCATCCTTCGTCCCATCCTGCAAGCTGCGACTACTTAATTGTTGGCAGTGGTGCTGCAGGTCTGATGGCAGCACATAAGCTTGCTGAACATGGTAAGGTCGCATTGCTCAACAAAGCAGATTTCCCAGACTCCAACACCTTTCAAGCGCAAGGCGGTATTGCAGGCTTTATCGCTCAAGAAGATACCATTGAAAGCCATATTGAAGATACCATCAGCGCTGGAGCAGGGCTTTGCCATGCGGATGTTGTAAAAGAGGTTGTCGAAGTAGGCCACCATATCATAGAAGAACTGCTTGAGCTTGGTACACCTTTTGATATGAGTAATGGCGTACTGCACCTGACCCGTGAAGGTGGGCACTCACACCGTCGCATTGCCCATGTTCAGGATTCTACAGGCAAAGCCATTGGTGAAACCCTATTCAAGCATGTGCATGAAAATCCCAATATCATGTGTTTACGACGCCATATGATTGTGGATGTAATTACCACACAGAAAATAGGTATTTTTCACCAAAAAAACCAATGTCTTGGCGCATATGTTTTAACACCAGATGGAGATATATTTGCCTTGGCTGCCAAGCATGTGATTTTGGCAACAGGTGGAGTGGGAAAAGTTTATAAATATACCTCCAACCCCCATGCGGCCACAGGTGATGGTATTGCCATTGCATGGCGTGCGGGATGCGCTGTCATGAATATGGAGTTTATGCAGTTTCACCCAACATGCTTATACAACCCAAATGGCTCAACCATGCTGCTTACTGAAGCATTAAGGGGTGAAGGCGCGCATCTGATCGATAAAAATGGCCACCGTTTTATCTTTGATTATGACAATCGAGGTGAGCTTGCGCCGCGTGATATCGTAGCCCGCGCTATTGATCATGAAATCAAAAAGTCTGGTGAAGATTGTATGTATTTGGATGTGTCTCATTTGTCAGAAGACAAGATACTTAACCAATTCCCCAATATTCACCAGCGGTTGCTTGCTATTGGCTTGGATATGCGAAAGCAGCCTATTCCTATTGTTCCCGCGGCACACTATATCTGTGGAGGTGTGCAAACAGATATTAGCGGAAAAACCAATATTCAGGGCTTATCTGTGATTGGGGAATCTGCTTGTACTGGGTTGCATGGTGCCAACCGCTTAGCAAGCAACTCTTTGCTGGAGTGCCTTGTGATGGCAGAGAAATGCGCGTCCCGTATTAGCAAAGCGCCCCAGGCACCCAAGCTTATGCCTAGCTTGCCAGCCTGGGACAGCAGTGGTATTGTAGCTGAGGAAGAACGAGTGCAAATCAAACAAAACTGGGATGAAATTCGCTCCATCATGTCTAACTATGTAGGCATTGTACGATCCAACAAGCGGTTAAGTAGCGCGCGCCGCCGTTTAATGATTATTCGTGAAGAAATTGCAGCCTACTATTGGCAACATCCATTAAGTCGCAGCTTATTGGAGCTTCGCAATATCGCCCTGCTTGCAGATTTAATCATTCGCAGTGCCCAGCAGCGGCATGAATCGCGTGGCTTGCACTATACCAAAGACTACCCAAAAGTATCCAAGCAAGCACGGGATACCATTTTATACCCGCAAGAGGATATGTATGAGCCAAGATAATCAAGCACTTGTTGCGTTTGGAAAGTCAACTCTAAACACACTTTATAAAGATGTTGAGGCCGCGTTTAACGCAGGTCAAGATGGTACTGCATTGGTAGCAATCATGTGTCAAGGTGTGGATGATATGTTGGTTCACCTTTGGCAAGAGGTTGCGCCTCATACATCAAAAGATGTTGCGTTTGTGGCTGTAGGAGGTTATGGCAGAGGTGAGCTTGCACCACAATCTGACTGGGATATCTGGTTTATTATACCGGAAGATAGCAGCCAGCAAGTGAATGATGATATTCAACGCTTTCTCTATGTCATGTGGGATATGAGCGCGAAGATTGGTCATGCTGTTCGTACGATAAAAGAAACTGTCCATCATATCAAAGAAGATTGGCATTCCGCAACAACAGCCATGGAAATGCGCCTTTTATGTGGCAATACCTCGCTTTTTCAAGGCTTGTTACAAGAAACAGCGGCCTTCTTCAAAAAACAACGCAAAAAGTTTGTGGAAGCTAAGCTAAAAGAACGCGAGCTTAGGCACGAACGCACGGGTGACTCCGCGTTTTTGATGGAGCCAGATATTAAAGAATGTAAAGGTGGCTTGCGTGATGTGCAGTCTGTATTTTGGATTGCCAAGGCTTGGTTTGGTGCAGACAACCTTGATAACCTGGTTACTGCTGGTCATATATCTCAGCGTGAAATGCATGATCTCTTAATGGCTCAAGATTTTTTATGGCGTTGTCGCGTGGGTTTGCATTTACAAACCAAACAACCTAATGATCGCTTATCCTTTGAACAGCAAGTTACCCTTGCAAACAGCATGGGCTATCAACCATGCGGGCACTTGCCTCCTGTGGATGGCTTGATGAAAGACTACTTTAGCCAAGCAGGTCGTATTGCTCGAGTATCTGGTCTTATTTTACAAGATATTGATGAACACCTCCACGAATCTTTCTTTAAGTTTAAGCGAAATATTGATGACGACTTCACTCTTTCCGGCAACAAGGTCGGCATTCGGCATCAAGAGGTTTTCAAAAATAATCCATTGAATTTATTACGCATTTTTAATGTAGGGCAAGATGATCGCCGCCGCTTGAGCAGTGCCGCATTACGACAAATCAGGGAAGATGAACGCCACTTGATGAATGACGCATTTCGTGCCAACCCTGAAGCACACCGTTTGTTTATGCGTATCCTAAAACACCCGAGAAATGTTGCCTGGGCGCTTAAGGAGATGGCAGACACAGGTGTGTTGGGTGGTTTTATTCCCGCATTTCATAAGATTGTAGGGCTTGGGCAATTTAATCAATACCATGCCTACACTGTAGATGAGCACACCATTCGCGCCGTGGGCGAAGCACGCAATATGATTCATGCGGAACGGAAGCTTCGCCTTCCTTTGGCGCAGGAGGTGTTTCATCGCTTAAAACGACCAGAACTTTTGTATCTTGCTCTGCTCTTTCATGATATTGCCAAAGGTATGGCAGGCGATCACTCGAAAAATGGTGAGGTTCTGGCACGGGAGTTTTGTAGCACTTTAGGCTTGACTGAAGATGCTACAGATTTGGTTGCCTGGCTGGTGCGCAGGCATTTGATGATGGCAGTTACTTCGCAACGCTTTGATTTATCCGACCCTGAAGTGATTCAAACTTTTGCAAATAAAGTAGGGAGTATGGAACGCCTTAATTGCCTGCTTTGTTTAACTGTGGCTGATATTGCCGCCGTTGGGCCCAATGTCTGGAATGATTGGAAAGGCGCACTTCTGCAACAGTTGTACCATGCAACCCGCCATGCCCTGATGGGTGAAATGATTAACCCTGAAGTGCTTGAAGAGCAACAGAAAGCTCGTATTCGCAGCACCATTTCCCTTTCAAACCAACCTGATGCGATTCAAGGCGTATTAACGCGCTTACCCAAGCGCTGCATTGCCCATTTTCCGCCATATCAGCTTGCACCCATTGCTGAAATGTTGGCAGACTCAGGTTTTCTGGATCATAAGCGCGCATTTGCCGTGAGCCACTTGATTGATCATGATCGTTGTGACACTATGATGATGATTGCAGCCAATGAGCAACACGGGTTGTTTGCAAAGCTTGCAGCAGTGATTGCCGCAGGTCATATCAATGTGGTTGCAGCACACGCCTTTGCTTTGGGTGATCATAAGGTACTGGATGTTTTTCATATCCAAACCAAAGACAAAAAGCCACTGGTCGAACCTCAAGACCTATCTCGCTTGCAAACCCGCATTGAATCGATGCTTGCTTCTCATGCTCCCCTAACCCCACCCAAAACAAACCTTATTCGCAGTAACATCTTGATGGAGCGTGTTCCTGTGCGGGTACGTACTTTGCCACTGGCTTCTTTTAGTCAAACGGCAATAGAGGTATCCGCAGCTGACCGACCAGGGCTATTGGCAGAACTTGCCTGTGCAATCACCCAGGCGGGCTTTTCCATCAACGGCGCAGCAATTTCAAGCTTTGGTGAGCGTATTGTGGATGTATTTTTTGTTCAAGCTCAAGGGAAGCAACTTTCAGAAGAGCAAATCAAGCAACTCTTTGTTGCTCTTGAATCAATTGCCGACTTACCCGTTACAAACGAATAATATCTGGTATATGTTCAATGTGTGGTGGCAAAATGTTGATTTTGGCAGGTATAACAAGCAAGAGATCAAAACGGCACTGATAATTTGCATAACGCATGTTTAGCCCTAACCATGTTTGCGCTGCTGATATCATACGTTGCTGTTTGTTTTGGTGCATGGCTTCAAGGCTGGAGGTACGCTTCTGGTGAGCTTTCACTTCAATAAAAACCACAATATCTTCAAACAAAGCAATCATATCCAGCTCACCTCGGCCTAGCCTGCGATTGCGCTCTAAAATCCTATACCCTTGTTGCTCCAAATATTGACACGCCACATCTTCTGCTGCTCTACCTTTAAGGGTACTCATGATGCTTCAGCTTTGGGATGGAGCAAGCCATACACACGAGAACGCGATACAGACAGCATACTGGCAACTTGTCTTGCCGATGCAGACGCCGATAAACCTTTCTCTTGCGCTTCTCTTAACGCATTGAGAATCATGGCATCATCAATCGCTTTAGCTTCACCTGCGCCAATCATCACCACCATTTCCCCTCGCCCTTGATGAACTTGAAAATGCGCAACCACTTCATCCAATGTGCCATGAATAAACTCTTCATGTATTTTGGTCAACTCACGCCCCACCACACAAGGACGCATGCCCATACTAGCCAAACCTTGCAAGGCTTGCAGTGTTTTGAGAATGCGCCTGGGTGACTCCAAAAACACTTGTGTATCCTTGGCATCGGCAATGCGTGTTAACGCGGCTTGTCGTAATTTGCCTTTGCGCGGCAAAAAGCCTAAATATGTGAATACATCTGTAGGCAAGCCTGAAGCTGCTAATGCTGCAATGGGGCTGGATGCACCAGGAATAGTGACAACACCAAATCCTTTATCACGCAGCAAATAAACCACATGATAGCCAGGGTCATTGATCAATGGTGTACCCGCATCAGAAATAAGCGCCACATGTTTACCTGCCTGGAGTAAGTCCAAGATTTGTTTGGCTGCATATTGTTCATTATGATCATGATAAGGCATTAGTTTGGTTGTAATGTTATAGAAATCTAAAAGCTTGCGGCTAGTGCGTGTATCTTCACAAGCAATAACATCAACATCTTTCAGCGTTTGCACGGCTCGAAATGTCATGTCTTGCAGGTTACCAATTGGAGTCGCAACGATAAAAAGTTTACCCTTACCTGCTTTATGTTTAGTTTGCGTATCCATGTTCAAATGTTTGCCTTTATTTTCCTTAATAACTGTTACCCTACTCAGTACTGTGGTACTGACAAGCTGTGGTGACAAAACCAAAAGAGCCACCATTCATGTGAGCCAGCAAAAAGAGAATGAACAAAAAGCAGAACAAGAAGCAAAAGCACTTGCCCAACAACAGTCTCAGGCACAGCAGCGCATTAACCAGCTGGTGGAGCAAGCACGCTTGGAAAACCCTGAAACAAATGCGCTTCATCAGCTTTTTGCTTTAAGCCAAGACCCAAGCCTCCCATTACAAAGCCAAGGGCAAGCAGCACTTCAATATGCAGAGCTTTTATTTGAGTTTGATCATGCTGATGCGTTTGATGTGTGTAAAACCACGATGAAGCAATGGCCAGAACACCCTTATTTACCTCATATGCACAATTTTCTTGCCATGCAGTGGGAAGCGCTTGGAAACAACGAAGCTGCTATGTCTGAACTGATATTAGCACTTCGTCAACCAGTTGTTGACGCATACACCTTAGCGGAAAATATTGAGCTGGCCACACCTCTTTTGGATACTGTTGCCCAATCAACGCGCTTTGACTGGCTACTTGCTGTGGCAAGGCAAGATAAAGCGCATGAACAAACATGGCTTAAACAAGCGGCATCCATAGCCAGCATGGACGATGTACTACGACTCCGACATTCCAGCTATCCTCTAAGTTTTGAACAAGCTGACTTTTATCGCCACTTTGCTCGCAATCGTTTGATGGTTGGTGATTATCGGGCTGTACGATTAACCGCCAAAATCCTTGAAAATGATATGCCTGATAGTGATGTTTATTCTATTGTTCAGACTTGGGCAGAAAGCAAGGGCAGCCGCATGGTCATTGGTGTTATGTTGCCACTCACAGGAAAGTATGCGCTTTATGGGCAACAAGTATTGCGCGGCATTCGTCTAG
>JALSGX010000047.1 GCA_026982535.1 Ghiorsea sp.
CACCGCCACCAATCACCACTACATGTTTATCTTTGGCAGAAATGAACTCATCTTCTGGAATATCATCACCCAAGATACGCCGGGTTTGTTTGGTAAGAAACTCCATGGCAAAATGAATGCCGCTTAAGTCACGCCCTTCGATGGGAAGATCTCGTGGCTTCTCTGCGCCGCCTGCCAAAACCACCGCGTCAAACTCATCCAGTAAAGATTGAGCAGGTATGTCCACACCAATATGTTGATTGACTCGGAACTCCACACCTTCTGCTTCCATTTGTGCTATACGGCGATCGATCACGGCTTTATCAAACTTAAAGTTTGGAATGCCGTAGCGCATCAAGCCACCAATGCGGTTTGCTTTTTCAAATACCACCACATCATGCCCCACGCGTGCCAATTGTTGCGCACATGCCAAGCCTGCAGGTCCTGAACCCACAATAGCGACTTTTTTACCTGTTTTTTCTTCTGCTGGCTCAGGTTTGATCCAGCCATTTTCAAAGCCTTTCTCAACAATTGCCAGTTCAATGTTTTTGATGGTCACCGCATCACCAATCAAGTTGACCGTACAGGCTTCTTCGCAAGGTGCAGGGCAAATACGACCTGTAAACTCAGGGAAGTTGTTGGTGGAATGCAAAACATCCAGCGCCTCTTGCCACAATCCTTTATAGACCAAATCATTCCAATCTGGGATGATGTTGTTGACTGGGCATCCATTATGGCAAAATGGAATACCACAATCCATGCAGCGCGCACCTTGAATTTTTAGGTCTTCTTCTGCGGGAAGTTTAGCGAACTCGTTGAAATGCGTGACTCGCTCTGCAACGGGTGCATATGAAAGGTTTTGTCGTTCAAATTCCTTGAACCCTGTTGGCTTACCCATGCGTAGCCTCCTTGCTTTGATGTTGTTCTGCCTCAATTTCAGCCAAAGCTCGCTTGTAGTCTACAGGCATGACTTTTACAAACTTCGCTAATGCGTCGTTCCAGCTTGCTAAAATTTCTTTGCCTCGTGCTGAGTTGGTATAATGGACATGGCGTGTAATCAATTGATGTAAAATCTTTTCATCATTTTGACTTAAGCTATGGCGAATATCCACTTTACCATGTGTTTCTAAGTCGCCACCCAAGTGGTAATTTTCTTCTAAGGCCTTGTCTTCAGACAACACGGGCTCAAGCTCAATTTGAGCCATATTGCAGCGCTGTTCAAATGTGCCTGATGTATCAAATACATAAGCCACGCCGCCAGACATGCCTGCGGCAAAGTTGCGCCCTGTTTCACCCAGGATAACCACAGTGCCACCAGTCATATACTCACAGCCGTGATCACCCACGCCTTCAACAACAGCAACAGCGCCAGAGTTGCGTACAGCAAAGCGCTCACCTGCAATGCCGCTGAAATAAGCTTCACCATCAATGGCACCAAAGAGAACTGTATTGCCGACAATACTGTTTTCTTCCGCTTTAATGGGAGCTTCCTCAGGTGGGCGAATACTGATGCGCCCACCCGATAAACCTTTACCTACATAATCATTGCCTACACCAACAAGATTGATGGATATGCCTCTGGCCAACCATGCGCCCAGTGATTGCCCTGCTGTTCCTTTGGCGTTAATCACAATGGTATCTTCAGGCAAACCAGCATGACCATATTTTTTGGCAACTTTGCCTGAAAGCATGGTGCCAAAGCTACGGTCAACATTGCAAATGCTTGTATCAATCACCACAGGTGTTTTGTTATCCAAGGCTGGTTTGGCTTGTTCAATCAGCTTGTTATCAATCAATTTATCCAAGCCGTGGTCTTGGCTTTGGCTATGTGATTTGTTGTCGCTGGATTCCACTTGGTGAAAAATTGGCGATAAATCAATGCCTTGCGACTTCCAATGACGAACAGCATCGTCAGTGTCCAACATATCCACGCGACCAATCATTTCATCAAAGGTTCTAAAGCCAAGCTCCGCCATAATTTCGCGGGTTTCTTCAGCCACATACATGAAGTAGTTGACCACATCTTCAGGTTTACCCACAAACTTCTTGCGCAGCTCTGGGTCTTGTGTGGCAACACCCACAGGGCATGTATTGAGGTGGCATTTGCGCATCATCACACAGCCTTCAGCAATCAAGGCAATGGTACCAAATGCCACTTCATCAGCACCCAAAAGGGCTGCAATCGCCACATCACGACCTGTGCGCATTTGCCCATCGGCTTGCAGGCGAGTGCGGCTGCGCAGGCGGTTTAAGAGCAGTGTTTGTTGTGTCTCGGCAAGACCAACTTCCCAAGCAGAGCCCGCATATTTGATGGAAGTTAGTGGGGAGGCGCCAGTACCACCATCGTGACCTGCAATGACCACATGGTCGGCATGTGCTTTAACCACACCCGCAGCCACCGTGCCCACACCAATTTCAGATACCAATTTGACTGAGATATCAGCATCGGTATTGGTATTTTTTAGATCGAAAATAAGCTGTGCTAAATCTTCAATGGAATAAATATCGTGGTGGGGTGGTGGAGAAATTAAACCCACGCCCGGGGTTGAGTGGCGCACTTTACCAATGCGCGCATCCACTTTATGCCCTGGTAGTTGCCCGCCTTCACCCGGTTTTGCGCCTTGCGCCATTTTGATTTGGATTTGATCAGCGTTTGCTAAGTATTCAGTGGTGACACCAAAGCGACCTGATGCCACTTGTTTAATCGCCGAGCGCATGGAATCACCATTGGGCAGAGGCTTAAAGCGTTCAACTTCTTCACCACCTTCACCCGTGTTGGACTTACCACCCAAGCGGTTCATGGCAATGGCAAGCGTGCTGTGTGCTTCATGGGAAATGGAGCCAAACGACATCGCACCTGTGGCAAAGCGTTTCACGATATTTTCTGCTGGTTCGACTTCGCTTAATGGGATGCTATTGCCTTTTTTGAATTTGAATAAGCTTCGTAGGGTAATCAAACGACCTTTTTGGTTGTTAATGATGTCAGCAAATTCTTTGTATAAGGCATAATTGTTGGTGCGAATGGCATGTTGTAGTTTAGCAATGACTTCGGGTGTAAGCGCATGTTGCTCACCACGAACACGCCATTCGTATTCACCGCCAACATCCAACATTTTTTTATGAATCATGGATTTGCCGTAGGCAAGTTGGTGGCGCATCACTGCTTCCTTGGCGATTTCATCCAGCCCTACACCTTCAATTTGTGTGGCTGTGCCTTTGAAGTATTGATTCACAAATTCAGATGATAAACCAAAGGCTTCAAAGATTTGCGCGCCACAATAGGATTGATAGGTGGAGATACCCATTTTTGACATCACTTTATACAAGCCTTTGCCTATAGCCTTAATAAAGCGGGGCTCAAGATCTTGCAGGCGCACATCATCAGGCAAATGCCCAGACCTGTGCATATCAATCAAGGTTTCAAATGCAAGGTATGGGTTGATGGCTTCTGCGCCAAAGCCAGCTAGCGTGGCAAAGTGATGGACTTCGCGGGCAGAGCCTGTTTCGATTACAAGCCCTGTTTCTACACGCAAGCCTTTCTCAATCAAATGCTGGTGTACCGCTGATGTGGCAAGCAATGCAGGGATAGGGATATGTTGCTCATCCATATCGCGGTCGGATAAGATAATGATATTAAACTTATCCAACACAGCTCGCTCTGCTTGTTTGCACAAGCTTTCAATGGCAACACCCATGCCAGATGCGCCAGAGTCAGCAGGGTAGCACATGGATAAGGTAAGCGAGCGGAACTTGCCTTGCGTTGCTTTGTGGATATTGCGGACTTTTTCTAAATCGTGGTTGGTTAAAACTGGCTGATGGACTTCCAAGCGTAGGGTTGGTTCTTCATCATCCAAGCCAAGCAGATTGGGGTTGGGCCCGATGAATGAAGTCAGGCTCATCACCATTTCTTCACGAATGGGATCAATAGGAGGATTGGTGACTTGGGCAAACAACTGGCGGAAATAGTTATACAATGGTTTAGCACGGTTAGACAACACAGCGTGAGGCGTATCGTTGCCCATAGAGCCTGTGGCTTCCATGCCTGTGATTGCCATAGGTGCCATTAAGAACTTGAGGTTTTCTTTGGTATAGCCAAAGGCTTGTTGTTTGTTGAGCAGGTCA
>JALSGX010000048.1 GCA_026982535.1 Ghiorsea sp.
CTTTGATCGTACTTACATCGACATTGCGGTAATGTAGCCATGCTTCAAGGCGGGGCATATGTCTAGCCAAAAACTTACGATCCTGGTGGATAGAGTTTCCACATAGTGGCGATTGTTTTTCGCTAACGTGCTTACGAATAAAATCTAAGGTCAACTGTTCTGCTTCTTTTAGTGAAATGGTTGAGTCTTTAACACGCTGCGCTAAGCCTGATTCACCATGATATTTGACGCACCAATCATTCATGCGAGACATCACTTCATCTGTTTGGTGAATGGCGAGATTGGGGCCTTCTGCAATGATATTGAGCTGTCCATCAGTGATAATGGTTGCGATTTCAATGATGGTATCAGTTTTAGGGTCTAAACCTGTCATTTCCAGATCCATCCAGACCAGATAATCGTGGGTTTTATTGCTCATTATCGTTTTCTCATGCTTTTAAGCCTAAACCCAGCAAAAAGAACTCAGGTGATGTTTTGCGGCTGGCTTTAGGTTTGATATTTTTGATGCGCTTAAAGGATTTTCCCATTTCACGGCGGAAACTATCATAACCTTCACCCATAAATGTTTTCATCAGTATATCACCATCGGGTTTGAGGTATTGTTTGGCAAAGTGTAAGGTCATTTCGTTTAAACCAATCATACGCATTTGATCAACCAATTTATGCCCGCTCATTTCTGGTGCCATATCAGAGACCACCAAGTCAACTTTTCGTCCATCCAAGGCTTGTTTCAAGGCTTCTTGACCTTCAGGAGAGTCAAAGTCACCTTGAATGATGGTCACGCCACGAATGGGGGCTAAGGGCAATAAATCAATGCCAATGATTTTACCTGAGCTGTCCACATAATTTCTTAGCTCTTCGCTCCAAGAGCCAGGTGCACAACCCAAATCGACAATAACCGCATCTTTTTTGATGTGAATGTGATGGGAATCAAGAATTTCAGTCAGCTTAAATACAGCACGAGAGCGTTTGCCTTCGCGTTGGGCGCGTTTGACATGCGGATCACTAGTATGGCGGTGAAACCATGCGGAGGTTTTTCTATCCTTTTTGCTTTTGCTTTGTTTCACTGCCTTGCCTTAGTCGTTTAGCCTGTGCTGAGCATTCAAAATATGATACATCAAAAAGCGACCTTGTTGCCAAGGTCACTTTAAGTCTATATATGTGGAATGTTTACAGTTTGTCTGCTTCTTCAGCCAAGTATGAAGCCACACCTTCAGCATCAGGTTTCATGGCTTTTTCGCCTTTATGCCAGCCTGCGGGGCACACTTCACCGTGCTCTTCAGTAAATTGCAAAGCATCAATCATGCGCAGCATTTCATCAATATTGCGACCGAGTGGCAAATCATTGATGACTTGATGGCGAACCTTACCCGCCTTGTCAATCAAGAACGAGCCGCGAAGCGCAACATCACCGCCTAGCAAGTGGTGTTGGTTGCCTTCATCATCTTCAACGGTTTCATTACCCATCAATACATCATAGTCAGCAGCAATTGTTTTGCTTAAATCTGCAACCAATGGGTATGCCACAGGACCAATGCCACCTTCGCTAACTGGTGTGTTGCGCCATGCAATATGGGTAAATTGTGAATCCACAGAGCATCCAATCACTTGAACGCCACGCGCTTCAAATTCTTTGATGCGGTGATCAAATGCAATCAACTCACTTGGACAAACAAATGTGAAATCCAGTGGATAGAAGAATAGCACAACTTCTTTACCCGCATAGTCTGATAATGAAAACTCTTCATTGATGCTGCCATCAGGCATAACAGCAACCGCTGTAAATTGTGGTGCATCTTTTCCAACTAATACGCTCATGTTTAACTCCTCTTCAAAACTATGGGGCAAGCTTACCATAAAACAACACCATGATGTAACCCATATCTTTTATGTGTGTTTGAAAGTTGGTAAGAACTTGTGTTGGTATGTTTTTTGCTAGCTTGTTTGCATCAATGAATCATGTGAGCCTGGAGCTTAAGATATGCGTAATAACCAACCTGTGAACAATACTGAGTACCGTATGCAACAAGGGGATATATTGGTATCTAAGACTGACCTTAAAGGTAAAATTACTTATGCCAATGAAGCATTTTGCCAAATTGCTGGTATGACAGATGAACAGCTTATTGGTCAGCCGCATAATATTGTTCGTCATCCTGATATGCCACCAGCAGCATTTGCAGATTTGTGGGCAACCATCAAGGCAGGCAAACCGTGGACAGGCATGGTCAAAAACCGGTCAGCTGATGGTGGTTATTATTGGGTGAAAGCGAATGTCGCGCCAGATTATGATGAGTCAGGTCAACATATTGGTTATATTTCTGTGCGAACTTATCCTACAGATGCTGAAATAAGAGATGCGTCGGCACTGTACGCATCTGTGAACAGCGGTCAGGCAACACTACCGAGTACACTTCAATTTTCATGGTTAAATCGTGTAAGTATCCAGCATATCATGTGGGTGTTGCTTGTGCTTCTTATGCTTCCTTTGGTGATATTGTTATTGTTTGTGTTCCCTGCATCAAGCCTTGGTGGTGGCGCACAGCTTGCTATGCAGCTAAGCCTTGTGAGTCTTGCGTTGGCTATTTTGGTGCAATGGCAAAGTATGCGCAGCATTGTTAGACCTTTGGCTGAAGTTAGGAAGGTGTTGAAAGCCATGGCAACGAACAACTTCGACAGTGAGTTAAGTAAAACAGCAGATAATGAGTTGGGAGAGGTTAAAGACCTGATTAAGGTTATTCAGTCCAAGTTGCAATATGAAATCTTTGAGTCACGAAAGGCTTCAGAGAAGCAAAAGGCTCTGGATGCTCAGCGTAGGGCTGAAGAAAAGCGAGAAAATATGGCATTGGCAAATACTTTTGAGACAGAAGTGGGTTCATTGGTTGAAGAGTTGAATCAGAATGCAATGCAAATTTATGAGTCCATGAAGGCACTTTCGCAAATTGCCGACCACCTGAATCATCAGTCTGGTGACGCGAAAAGTAGTGTATTACAAAGTTCGGATTATGTGGGATCAACAGCTGCGGCGATTGAAGAAATGTCTATTTCCGTAGCCAGTGTGGTTGAGCAAATCAACAAAACCTTGGATATTTCGCAGAAAGCTGTAGAAGAAACAAACAGTAGTGCTAATATTATGAAAGCATTGGTCATATCTTCTGAAGAAATTGGTTCAGTGGTTGCAACCATTAGTGATATTGCAGAACAAACAAACTTACTTGCACTCAATGCCAGTATTGAAGCGGCAAGGGCTGGAGAGGCTGGGCGCGGCTTTGCTGTAGTTGCGGGTGAGGTAAAAGAGTTGGCAAATCAAACCTCACAGGCCACAGGTCAGATTCGAGCGCAAGTTGAGCAAATACAAAAGCAAAGTCAAAAGGCGGGCGGTTCTATCCACCATATTCAAGAGATTATTGATCAAGTCAGTGAGCATAGTAGCCATGTTGCTTCAGCTATGGAGCAACAAAATGATGCAATTCGTGAAATGTCTGAAGGTGCGCAATATGCTAATGCCAGTATGCAAGAGGTGCAGTCATCTGTGGGTGAAGTATCTTTAAGCGCAACCAAGGTTGATGATTCTGCGGAGGACAACTTAAAGCTTGTTGATGGTATGATTCAGCAGATGGCAGTGGTCCAAAGCCAAGTGCAAGGTTTTGTGTCTCGATTAAGGGCTTGAAACAAGCCCTGTGCCAACAAAAGTTGTTGGTGTGGCTGCCCTCAAACTTAGAACTTTGGCATTTTGGGCATACCTCCGCCCATGGGAAGCCCCATTTTTCCAGCCATGGCTTGCATCATGCGCCTACCTTTGCCACCTTTCATTTTTTTCATCATTTTTTGCATTTGGGTAAATTGCTTGAGCATTTTATTGACCTCTTGCACTGAAGTGCCTGAGCCTGCTGCAATGCGCTTTTTTCGGCTACCATTGATGAGTTTGGGGTATTGGCGTTCTTTGGGTGTCATGGAATAGACTATGGCCTGCATGCGTTTGATGGGTTTATCATCAAACTGACCAAGGGCTTCTTGAGGAAGGTTCATGCCTGGCATCATCTTCATAATGCCGCTAATACCACCCATTTTTTGCATTTGCCCCATCTGCTCGGCA
>JALSGX010000049.1 GCA_026982535.1 Ghiorsea sp.
CCTGAGGCTTTTAATACATCATTATCAAAACTATCATCTGTTACATTTATGATTGCCATCTTTGTTCTTCTCCTAAATTAAACCAACAACGAAGGGTAACATATCCAGCCACTTCGCAAGCGTCAAATTATAATTATTCAATCATTACAGGCACCTTAAAACACCGGTTTAAAATACGAGGAAACTAGCCATTATTCAGAAAATTCTTTTCTAACCATTGCATCAGTTTATCTTGAAGCTGTGTCAAATACTTATTGTTTTTCGCTTCAAATCGCAATGTTAATGCTGGTTGCGTGTTTGAAGCTCTAAGCAATGCCCAACCATCATCAAAAACAAGCCGCATCCCATCCACTTCAATCATCTCGCAATCATCCTTGGCAAAATAAATTTTCGCTTTTTCCACCACGGCAAACTTCACTTCATCAGGGCAAGCCACAATAATTTCAGGCGTGTTCACAACCTTAGGCACATCATCCAACAATGTTGATAACGGTTGGTTCTGCTCGGCTAAGAGCTGCATCAACCTTGCCCCAGCATACACCGCATCATCAAATCCAAAAAATCTATCGGCAAAGAAAAAATGTCCGCTCATCTCACCAGCAAGTAATGCGCCAGTTTCTTTCATTTTGGCTTTCATCAGCGAATGTCCTGTCCGCCACATCACAGCCTTGCCACCTTTGGCTTGAATATCCTCATAAAGCAATTGTGAAGACTTTGCTTCAGAGATAATGGTCGCGCCTTGATATTGTTTTAAAAGCTGGCGTGCAAGCAATAGCAAAAGCATATCTGCCCTAATCACCTCACCTTTTTCATCCACCACACCAATGCGGTCGCCATCACCGTCAAACGCAATACCCAAATCTGCGCCTGTTTCTCGAACTTTAGCCGCCATGTCACGCAAGTTTTCTTCAATAGTGGGGTCGGGATGATGGTTCGGAAAACGCCCGTCAGGCTCGCAATACAATTCAATCACTTCGCAGCCTAAAGCACGATAAATGGGTGAAGCAACCACACCAGATGGACCATTGCCTGCATCAATCACCACTTTAAGCCGTCTATCCAATGGGCAATCTTGAGTTACAAACCTTGTGTAATCAGGCAACACATTCACTTCGCTTAAATGCCCCTGCTTTTGTGATACGTGAGCATGAGGTTCTAACATCAAAGCTTTAAGCTTTTGGATGTCTTTACCATGCAAGCTGTCTTTGCCTGCCATCATCTTAAAACCATTGTATTCAGCAGGGTTATGACTGGCTGTGACCATCATGCAACCCGCTGCGTCCCATTGATGAACGGCGTAATACACCAATGGTGTTGGCACCATGCCCACATCAACCACATCAAAACCTTGCTCAAGCAATGCTTGAATCAAAGCTTGCTGAAGTTTCAGTCCTGAAAGTCGAACATCTCGACCCACCACAATCGGAGCAGTGGTTGGAGCTGGAAGAAACCGTGTGAAGGACTGCGCTAAACAAGTAGCAAATGCTTCTGTAACCTCAGTGTCTGCAAGCCCGCGAATATCATATTCACGAAAAATATGATGCGGAAAATCAGACTTCTTCATGGCTTATCAAATCCAAAGTTAATCGTTCCAACACCATCATGCGCGACTCTGTGGATGCGCCTTTCAGCAGCTTTTCAGTGTCTGTCATTTTCTTCATCGCTGCCATCAGTTCTGGTGCATTCCACTGCCGCACTTCTTGTGCCACAAGTTGACTTGCCGCACCAAAAATCCTTGCCGCTTGTGCAGGCCTGCGCTCACCCATACGTTGATACCACAAGAACATCAGCAAACCTTGAAGACGCATCGCTAACCACGTGTGCAACTGCACATCCGAGACTTGCTGGTTGATAAGTAGCCTGCGAAGCAACGCAATAGCGCGAGCCTCTTTCATCGCAACTGCGTGGCAATAATCGTCTAAATCTTGCGGGGCATGTTCACCCAATAACTGACCCAACAGGGCTACATCAAATTGCACGCCTTCTTCATTGTCATACAGCTTCATACGTGTCAGTAGCTGTTTGGCAGCTTCTCTTAAACCATGCAGTGATTCTGTCATCATCAAAGATGCATCAGGTGTTACATCAAGATTGGATGCTTTAACTTCATCCATCAGCCAAGCTTGAAACTGCTCCAAAGATGGTGTGCGAAACTCACACGATACCACCTTACTTTCAGCCAGCATCTTTTTGTGCAATGCCTTTTTCCAGGTGATATCTGCTGCACATAAAATCAGCTTGTTTTCAGGCGCAACCGTTGCTGCCAGCTTTAACAGGTGTTCGGATTGCTTGGGGGTTGCGCTGCCAGCATTGCGAACCATGGCATAACATGACTGAGGGCCAAACAACCCTTGTGAACGGCTTTCCACTTCATATTGTTCAAGTTCTGACACATCTAAGCGCAAGCGAATCGCATTCTCATCACCTTGCGACAACATCAATTCCGCAGCTTCTACCAAAGCATCCCTATCTTCACCAAACAAATAATAACTTCTGTGTTCAAGGGGAAATAACTTTTGAGGTGATACCTGCATTAGTGTTTAAAAGCCCGACTGCAAACGCGCCAAAGCATCCTTTGCCCACTGCTGATAAAGTTGCTCTTGCAATGTTTCTCGCTCTGCCTCAATGGATGCAGGGTTATTGGTTAATGCCGCAGCATCACCAAAAATATCTGCGCTGCTCGATACTGAGCCCGAGCGCCAAATCAAACTGTTCTCCCGATACATATTCAACACACCCGATACCGACAACCGGTATTGAATCGCTAAACCTGAAGCATTAAACGCAACAGGCGTAAATGCTTCGTTGGGGCTTTCAATGCGCAGCGTAACATGCGTTGCGCCACTACCACGCTGCAAAGTTGGCAAAGCATCGCGCTGAAGCCATTGCTGCCTTAACTCGCCAAGCAATATTTTTCCTAGCGTGCTGGGTGGTGCTTGTAAGTTCGCAGTCGTCACTTTTTGAGGTATGACATTGGACTTACCCTGCCCCACCAAATGATAACCACATGATGTGAGCATCAAAGCTAAGGCAAGATATAAAGGCAATTTCATGCAGGTTTGACCACAATATTTAGCAAGCGACCTTTGACCAAAATCACTTTGACAATTTGATTGCCTTCCAACCATTTGCTAATGCTTTCAGTGTTTTTCACAATATCCATTGCTTCATCTTGGCTCACATCGGGCGAAACTAAAATTTCACCCCGCTTTTTCCCCTGAATTTGCACCACAAGATTGATTTCATCTTGCACCAATGCCGATTCATCCACTTCTGGCCAAGCTGCCATCACAGCAATGGTTTCAAAGCCCAATCGCTCACCGCATTCGCACGCAAAATGCGGCACAAGAGGTGCAAGCATGGTTATCAAGGCTGTCACACCTTCTTCAACCACTGTTTTGCCTTCATCATCATGCGCATCAAAAGCATTCAAGGCATTGGATAATTCCATCATCGCAGCAATCGCCACATTAAATGCAAAACCTTGCTCAAAAGCATGGGTTACCCGCTGAATATGCATATGGATGGTGCGCCGCAATGTTTTGGTAGCTTTGGCATCGGCTTGTCCTGGGTAGATTTTCCCAACTTTATCCAACAACACCCAAACACGGTTGAGGAAGCGACTTGCCCCTTCCACACCTTTATCACTCCACTCCAAATCACGTTCAGGCGGGGCTGCAAACAAGGTGAACAAACGCGCTGTATCTGCACCGTATTTTTCAATGATGGTCACAGGGTCAACCGTGTTGCCCTTAGACTTGGACATTTTGGTGCCATCAAGCAATACCATACCTTGGGTTAATAGGTTTTTAAACGGCTCTGAGCCAACCTTTTCACCATCGAACAAGCCCACATCACGCATCAACCGATGATAAAAGCGAGCATACAAAAGGTGAAGAACCGCATGTTCCACACCACCAATATATTGGTCCACAGGTGCCCATTTTGCCATGCTATTGGCATCCAACATCGCTGTATCACAATTCGCAGAGGTATAACGATTCATGTACCACGATGAT
>JALSGX010000050.1 GCA_026982535.1 Ghiorsea sp.
GTGTGTTGGAGGCGGGTGGTCCTGCATTGCTGTTTGAAAATGTTAAGGGGCATGATATGCCAGTGTTGACCAATTTATTTGGCAAAGACACCCGCATTGCTTTGGGTATGGGGCGAGAATCTGCTTCTGAATTGCGTGAAATTGGTGAGTTGTTGGCGTTTTTAAAAGAGCCTGAGCCGCCTAAAGGTTTGAAAGATGCTTGGGATAAGATGCCTGTGTTCAAAAAAGTGCTGAATATGTCGCCCAAGATTGTCAACAAAGCACCATGGCAGGAAGTGGTGGTTGAAGGTGATGCTGTGGATTTGGATAAACTGCCCATTCAAACCTGCTGGCCAGAAGATGTTGCCCCGCTGATTACTTGGGGTTTGGTGGTCACCAAAGGTCCGCACAAAGCTAGGCAAAACCTAGGCATTTACAGGCAACAAAAGATTGCCAAAAATAAACTGATTATGCGCTGGCTCAAGCATAGGGGTGGGGCGATTGACCACCAAGAAGCCAGTCAAACAGAAAAGCGCGAGCCGTTTCCTTGTGCGGTGGTGATTGGCGCAGACCCTGCGACGATTTTAGCTGCCGTCACACCCATCCCAGACACCCTTTCTGAGTACCAGTTTGCAGGGTTGTTGCGCAATGAGAAAACACGATTAACACCGTGTTCTGTGGTGGACTTGCAAGTGCCAACCTCGGCAGAAATTGTGCTAGAAGGTTTTATTTCCTTTGATGAATATGCTGAAGAAGGTCCATACGGTGACCACACGGGTTATTACAATGAAACCGAGATGTTTCCTGTGTTTACCGTTGAAAAAATAAGCATGAGAAAGGATGCGATTTATCATTCCACACACACGGGCAAGCCGCCTGATGAGCCTGCGGTGCTTGGTTTGGCATTCAATGAAGTGTTTGTGCCGATTTTGCAGAAGCAATTTCCTGAAATTGTGGATTTCTATTTGCCTATGGAAGGTTGCTCCTACCGCATGGCGGTGGTGTCCATCAACAAACAATACGCAGGTCATGCCAAGCGGGTGATGTTTGGGGTGTGGTCGTATTTGAGGCAGTTTATGTACACCAAGTTTATCGTGGTGGTGGATGAGGATGTTGATTGCCGTGATTGGAAAGAAGTGATTTGGGCGATGACCACAAGGTGCGACCCCAAACGCGACTTTACTTTTGCCGAGCATACACCAATTGATTATTTGGACTTTGCCTCGCCCGTGGCAGGGCTTGGCTCCAAAGTGGGCATTGATGCCACCAACAAATGGCAAGGTGAGACCGAGCGTGAATGGGGTAGGCTTATTACCATGACAGATGAAGTCAAACAACGCATTGATGATATTTGGGATGAATTAGGATTATGACAGATAAGTATAAAACAACATTATTGATTATTATGGATGGTTGGGGCGTAGGCTCTGGTGGTGATGATGACGCCATTGCTTTGGCAAATACGCCGAACTTTGATCGCCTTAAGGCAAGTTGCGCCTACACGGAGATTCATACGCATGGCAAGTTTGTGGGGCTGCCTTCCATGAAAGATATGGGCGGCTCTGAAGTGGGGCACTTGACCATGGGCGCGGGTATGATTCTCGATCAAGGTCCAACACGCATCAATAAAGCGATTGAAGATGGTTCATTTTACGAATCTGAAGCTTTGGCAAAAATTATTGAAGTGGGCAAAGAGGGTGGGGCGATTCACCTGTTGGGCTTGTTGTCTGATGGTAATATTCATTCGCATATCGACCATTTCAAAGCGGTGATTCGCCATGCCGATGCGCAAGGTGTGGAGCGTTTGTATATTCATGCATCCTTGGATGGGCGTGATGTAGGGATTCAGTCGGCGCAAGACTATGTGATGCAAATTGAAGACTTATTTGCTGAAATCAATGCTAAAGATAACAGGCATTATGCCTTTGCCTCAGCATCGGGTCGGGAACATGCGATTATGGACAGGGACAAAGATTGGGCTAAGGTGAAACGAGGCTGGGATGCCATGGTGAATGCTGAGGCAGAGCATGTGTTTTCTTCCATGATTGAGGCGATTACCAGCCTTCGCGCTGTGAACCCAGATTTGATTGATCAAGACATGGATTCGTTTATTATTATTGATGATGATGGCAAACCTGTGGCAACAATTGAACATGGTGATGCAGTGTTGATGATGAACTTCCGTGGCGATAGAGCGATTGAAATCACCGAAGCGTTTGAGTTGGAAGATTTTGATGGCTTTGAGCGAGAGTATCTTCCTGATGTGGTTTATGCGGGCATGATGGTGTTTGATGAAGATAGAAACATGCCCAAACTCCAACTGATGGGTCCAACGCAGGTGGATTATCCTTTGGGTCGTTATTTGGTGGATAAGAAGATTAAACAATTTCGCCTCACTGAAACGCAAAAGTTTCCCCATGTGACCTTTTTCTTCAATGGTGGTTACCGCACACCACTGGATGATAGCTTGGAAGAATATATTTTGATTGATTCAGATAAAGGGGTGTCGTTTGCCGATAAACCTGAAATGAAAGCACCAGAGATTGCAGCTAAAGCAGTTGAACTTATTGAATCGGGTGAGTATGGCTTTGGTCTGATCAACTTTGCCAATGCGGATATGGTGGGGCATTGTGGTAGGCTTGATGCTGCCATTAAAGCTGTAGAGGCTGTGGATAGAGCTGTGGGGCAAATTATTGATGCCTTAGAGGCGCAGGGCGGCAATGCCATCATTACTGCCGACCATGGCAATGCTGAAGAAATGGTGACGCATACTGAACATGGTGATGAACCCTGCACCAAACATTCAGTAAACCCTGTGCCATGTATTTTATATCGAGCAGGTGGCACCTACACGCTTTCTTCCGTGGTCACCAGCGATGCGGGGCTTGCAAACTTGGCAGCAACGCTTTGCGATATGATGGGTATTGAAACACCTCAAAATATGGCTCCATCCTTGCTACAACTGTAGCATGAGATGCAAAACACCCTGTAAAGCTGTATTTTTAGATTGTTTTTGTGGCAAAAGGAGCAAAGAAACAGACGCCTGTGTTGGTTTCTTGGCGTTGTACGCTTCTGACTTCTCAGACCATGATGCTTTGGGTGGTTTGTAAACATGATGCAGCAAGCACGGTTAAAACCTATCAAGCCCACAGCGCAACAAGCACAAGCCAGTCAAGTGCAAGTGCATTTGGAGAGGCAGGCTTTGCTGGGCTTGATGGCAAGTAGTGTAGCCCATGATTTGAATAATCTTTTAACCGTTGTTTTAGGCAATACAAATCTGGCTCATAGGCATATTCAATCACCAGAGAAGATCAAGGTGTATTTGGCACGCATTGAAGAAGCAAGCAAAAGTGCGACAACGCTATGCCAGCAAATGCTTGGCTTTGCAGGAGGGCATAGCGTCAGGCAAGAGAAAAGGGCGCATATGCCTTCTGTGGTACAGGGTATGCTTTGCTTGTTGCAAGCCTCTTTACATAAGCATGTTCATATCAAGCTGGATATAGAACATGTCATACCACATGTTGCCTTAGAGGTATCCCAAATTCAGCAAGTTGTGATGAATCTGGTTATGAACGCAAACCAAGCTTTGCATGATCAAGCTTCAGGTGAGATTGCAGTTGCTGTTGGTGTGATGAATGTTAACCAGACTACGGCACACCACATGCCTGATATTGAGGGTGATGGTGAGTATGTATATATTGAAGTTAAGGATAATGGGTGTGGTATCCCTGATGATATTCAGCATAAAATATTTTCACCCTTGTTTACCACCAAACCTTCAGGAAGCGGGCTTGGTCTGCATATTGTGTTGAGCATTGTGTATGTTAGCAACAAATAGACCTGTCCTGTTTTAGAGCACCAGGGTTGTCCGCTTTGAATTTGTTTTCAGTTATGGCATTTTCATGATCATGGGTTGTTCT
>JALSGX010000051.1 GCA_026982535.1 Ghiorsea sp.
AGTGGATAAGGTTTTTGAGCCATTTTTTTCAGGGAAAAACTTTAGTTGTGGTGTGGGTATGGGTCTAACACGAGCTAAAGCCTTGATTGAGCATCAGGGGGGTCGAATCCATATTGAAAATGTTGCGCACCATGCTGTGGTTGCTTTTTCACTACCAATGAAATAGTAGCATAAGTTTTCAGGGATACCTTTGGGTCGCTTGCTATAGAAGCAATGCTGCAAACCCAAGCCATTACAAGCCTTTTGCAGTAAGTTTGCCTAAAACCTTGCATCCAATACAACATAAAACATGATATTGATATATCAATGACTTGTGACTTTTTGAGTTTAATCTGTCTAAGTCTTGTTTGTTTTTTGATTTTTTGAGGAATACCTAAGTTAAAAAGCCTGCGCTTTGCGCAGGCTTTTGTTGGTGTAAGCTGCTTGTTTAGCGTTTGAGTTGCATCAGTGAAGATAGCATTTGATCTGTTGTGGAAATGGTTTTGGAGTTGGCTTCATAACCACGCTGCACAACAATCAGCTTCACAAACTCTCCTGCCAAGTCCACATTCGATTGCTCCAGCCCATAAGGTGTAATTGAGCCCATGCCGCCGTTACCCGGCTTTTCTAGGATGGGTGAACCTGAGGCAATGGTTTCTTGTTGCAGGTTGTTGCCCACATGATTAAGTACCGCATCATTGGGGAACTTTGCAAGGGCAACCTGGAAAAGGGGGCGGCGCTGACCATTGGTGAAGGCACCAAAAATTCGACCTGTTGAGTCGGTTTCCAGTTTATCCAAGAAGCCAGCAGCATAACCATCGCGTGTTATTTGTCTGGTTGCAAATGTTCCTGCCATTTGCACAGTTCCGTTTAAGCCATCTCCAAGTACAGCTTGTTGATCAGTGTTTGTGGCATCACCAAAGTTGAAGTTGATGGTGGATATGGCTGCACTATTCCATGGGAAATCAATGCCTGGCCCAATTTCTGTCACCAACTCACCTTGGCTACCAAAGGTAAGCTGATTGGCAGATGGTGCGGTTAAAACATTGCCTGAAGTTACATTTGTGCCTGCAGGAATGGTGCTGGTGGTGACAACAATAGAGCTGCCTAGTGCGGATCCAACAGTTTGTCCAGCAGCAACATTGATACCATTGAGGGTAACGGCTTGATCAAAAGTGGTATCAGCAGAAATTTCTGTGTTTGCTGGTAAGGGCAAGTTTAGTGCTGGGTTGCTGCTATTGAAGTTGGTTGCAGTGTTGCCTACAATGACTTGTTCACCTGCAATGCCACCAGCAAGGTCACCACCATCAACACCAGCATGCCAACTCCATGTATTATTAGCTTCTTTGACATAATAAATACTCACCGCATGTTGCTGCCCCAAGGAGTCATAAACGCTGGCCTCTGCTTTGTAATGGTAAGTTGCAGCATTGTTGGGGTCAAAAGCTACCCCTGCATTAAAAGGTGTGGCGTTGGAATCTAGTGTAACACCAACATCAACACTTGTGGTTTGTTGTGCTTGTGAAGCAAGACCACCAAATGTAATGTCTGTAACATTGCCTATAGCGTTACCTTGCTCATTGGTTGCCCAACCTTGAACAACAAAACCTTGCCCATCAATGAGGTTGGAGTCTTTATCCAGAAAGAAAGAACCCGCGCGCGAATAGTAGGTTTGGTTGCTAGCGGGGTCTCTGAGGGCAAACATGCCATTACCATTGATCGCTAAATCAGTAGCGCTGGTGGTATTTTCAATAGAACCTTGTGCGGTGTTGCGTGTAATTTGCCCAATGCGAACACCACCACCCACTTGGTTGGCGATATTGGATCGGGATACCCCTACAGTTTGTGATAATACATCCGAGAAAACTACACTTTGTGACTTAAAACCCAGTGAGTTGACATTGGCAATATTATCACCAATAACCCGTACACTTTCACCGAAGTCCTGTAGTCCACTTGAACCTGTGTATAATGCATTGTAAATACCCATATTATTCTCCTGTTATGTTGTTATAATCGAACTTCTGTAATGTTATGAATGCTTGTTGGAACACCGTTGACAACCAACTCAATACCAGAAGGTGTGTTGCGTACAGCATCCACAATGCCTGAGCGTTGTGGCGTTGCTTTCACTTCTACACCAGCTGCATCAAATGCTTTGATATCAATGGTATAAGAGCCTAAATCAACTTTGTTACCAGCATCATCTCGACCGTCCCATGTAAGCTGCATATCACCCGCAGGGGTAGCAGATAAAGACATGGTGCGTATAGGTGTGCCTAAGTTGTCATAAATAGACACATAAATGGTTTCAGCATCTTGGTCTAAGGTGGCAGAAAAGCTTTGTGTGGTTCCCGTGTATTGAATTTCACTTTGGTTTATCATCACGGTATGCCCAAGGTAGCCTGCGGATGCCATGTCCAAGTTATTGGAAGAGCCGCCTTGGCTAGCTACAATTTGCTCTAGGTATTTATTGGTGCTGATTTGTTGTTCAACCATATTAAACTGCGCTAAATCAGATGACATTTTTGCTGAGTCTGTTGGGTTTAATGGGTCTTGGTATTGCATTTGAGCTACCAGCATTTTTAAGAATACATCCTTGCTGCCCAAGTCTTGCTGAGGTGGTGGGGCAGCTTGGGCACTGAGTGATGGGGCAGTAACTTCTAAAGGCATAGTGACTCTCCTAAGCTAAAATATGCAGGCGACCATCAGTAGCGATGTTTATACCTGTTTGTTGTGGTATCAATACTTCAGCATGGGTATCATCCCAATCATGTTGCTTGGATGATATATGCTTGTTTGTGGTGAACTGCTGTCCTTGTTGGTGTTGGTTCATCTGCATGGAAAAGCTCCCTAGCTCCAAACCTTGTTGAGCAAGAGCTAAGCGAAGCAGGGGCATGTGTTGTTCTAAGGCTTGTTTTGAGGCTTGTTGATCTACAGTAAAAGCAACTTGGATTTGTTTGCTTAAGTCCAACTGTATAGAAACATGTACTTTTCCCAGGCTTGCTGGTTCAAGTTGAAGCTCTAAAGATGTGCTGCCACTTTTGGCTGATTTTATGATTTCCAACATTGTGTTAGCAGGTGTAAAAGAGCGTTGTGTTTTGTAGGCTAAGTGAGCCTGAAAGTCAGTACCTCTATGGGACTTTACTTCAAGCTTCATTTCTGGTGCTGGCGTATCACTGGTATATTGATGATTATTTTGATTGGAGTCTTGGTGTGTGGAAGATAATCCTCCGCTAGTAGAAGACATAGCAACTGTTTGTGTTGCGGTTTGTACTGTGTGCTGAGAACTTTGAGTGTTGACCGTGTTGTTTTGTGAAATTATAGCCAATGGTTTGGTTGTGCCTTTGCTATAAGGGTCGGCTCTATCTTGATGTGGTGTTGTTTCTATAGTACTTGGGTTTACCAGCTTAGTTGCCTCAAGCTGATGGTTTGTTGGTGAGGGTTTAACCACTTCAGGCTGCTGATGGTTTGTTGTTGGGGTTTTAATCATTTCAGGTTGCTGATGGTTTGTTGGTGAGGGTTTAACCACTTCAGGTTGCTGATGGTTTGTTGGTGAGGTTTTAACCATTTCAGGCTGCTGATGGTTTGTTGTTGGGGTTTTAACCATTTCAGGTTGCTGATGGTTTGTTGTTGGGGTTTTAACCGCTTCAGGCTGCTGATGGTTTGTTGGTGAGGTTTTAACCATTTCAGGCTGCTGATGGTTTGTTGTTGGGTTTTTAACCATTTCAGGCTGCTGATGGTTTGTTGTTGGGTTTTTAACCATTTCAGGCTGCTGATGGTTTGTTGTTGGGGTTTTAACCACTTCAGGTTGCTGATGGTTTGTTGTTGGGGTTTTAACCACTTCAGGCTGCTGATGG
>JALSGX010000052.1 GCA_026982535.1 Ghiorsea sp.
ATGACTTGCTTTCTTTAACACAGCCGCAAATCATCAAAGACATTCACACAGCCTATTTAGAAGCAGGTGCAGACATTTTAGAAACCAACACATTCAACTCGAATGCGCCATCCATGGCGGACTACGGCATGGAAGAACTGGTGTATGAGTTAAATGTGGCAGGTGCAAAGCTGGCGCGAGAGGCTTGTGATGCAGCGAGTACACCTGACAAACCTCGTTTTGTCGCGGGTGTGATTGGCCCGACTTCTCGTACTGCCTCGATTTCACCGGATGTGAATGACCCGGGATTTCGCAATGTCACATTTATGGAACTGGTGGCAACCTATAAAACTGCCACCAAAGGTTTGGTCGAGGGTGGCGCAGATATTATTCTGATTGAAACCGTGTTTGATGTACTCAATGCCAAGGCCGCAATTTATGCCGTCCAAGAAGCTTTTGAAGAGCTTGGTATTGAACTGCCGATTATGATTTCAGGCACGATTACCGATGCATCAGGGCGCACCTTATCTGGGCAAACGGCAACTGCTTTTTATAACTCGATGGCACATGCTGAACCCATTTCGATTGGTCTAAATTGTGCGCTGGGTGCTGGTGAATTGCGCCAATATATTGAGGAGCTATCAGCTACCGCCTCATGCTATATCAATGCCCACCCCAATGCGGGTTTGCCCAATGCCATGGGCGGTTATGATGAAACACCTGAAGAAATGGCTGCCGAGATTGGCGAGTGGGCAAGATCTGGGTTCTTAAATATCATTGGTGGCTGTTGCGGCACTTCACCCGATCATATTCGTGCGATGGCAAAAGCGGTTGAAGGTGTTGCGCCACGAGAGATTCCCGAGCTTCCAACTGAGTGTCGTTTGTCTGGTTTGGAGCCGCTGAATATCGGCAAGGACAGTTTATTTGTGAATGTGGGTGAACGCGCCAATGTCACGGGCTCTGCCAAGTTCAAGCGGTTAATCATGGAAGGAGATTATGACACTGCCTTGGACATTTGCCGCGAACAGGTGGAAAACGGGGCGCAAATTATCGATGTCAACATGGATGAAGCCATGCTCGATGGTAAAAAAGCCATGCGGACATTCCTTAATCTGATTGCCTCTGAGCCTGATATTTCCAAAGTGCCTGTGATGATCGACTCATCGAAATGGGACATCATCGAAGAAGGTTTGCAATGTGTGCAGGGCAAGGGTGTGGTCAACTCCATCTCGCTCAAAGAAGGTGAGGAAAACTTTATTCGCCAAGCCAAGCTGATTCGCAAATATGGTGCGGCGGCTGTGATTATGGCATTTGATGAAGATGGGCAAGCAGATACTTATCAACGGAAAATTGAAATTTGCGAGCGGTCGTACAAGGTTTTAACCGAAACATGCGGCTTTCCGCCTGAAGACATTATTTTTGACCCCAATATCTTCGCCATTGCCACAGGCATTGAAGAGCATAATAACTATGCCGTGGATTTTATTGAAGCCACAGGTTGGATTAAGCAAAACCTGCCCCATGCCATGGTGTCGGGTGGCGTGTCCAATGTGTCTTTCTCATTTAGGGGCAATAATCCTGTGCGAGAGGCGATTCACTCGGTCTTTTTATACCATGCCATCAAACAGGGCATGGATATGGGTATTGTCAATGCGGGTATGTTGGAAGTGTATGAAGATATTCCAACTGAATTGCGCGATGCTGTGGAAGCCGTGGTACTGAATAAACATCCCGATGCCACGGACAAACTGTTGGATATTGCCGAGAAATACCGTGGTGATGGTAAAGCGGTTAAAAAAGAAGATGACGCATGGCGTAAGCTGCCTGTTGCCAAACGCTTGGAACATGCGCTGGTCAAAGGCATTGATACTTTTGTCGATGAAGATACCGAAGAAGCCCGTCAACTTTTTGATACACCGATTGAAGTGATTGAAGGGCCACTGATGGACGGCATGAATGTGGTGGGTGATTTATTTGGTGCAGGCAAAATGTTTTTGCCGCAAGTCGTGAAATCAGCGCGGGTGATGAAAAAGGCTGTGGCTTATTTGATGCCATACATTGAAGCATTGAAGGTGGAAGGTGAAAACGCATCCAATGGCAAGGTGCTGATGGCAACGGTGAAGGGCGATGTGCATGATATTGGTAAAAATATCGTGGGTGTGGTGCTGCAGTGCAACAACTTTGAAGTGATTGATTTGGGTGTGATGGTGCCCACGGCAACGATTTTGGAAGAAGCCAAAAAACATGATGTGGATATTATCGGGTTATCTGGCTTAATTACGCCATCTTTAGATGAAATGGTGCATATTGCCAAGGAAATGAAGCGGCTGGGCTTTAAGCTGCCCATTATGCTGGGTGGTGCAACCACATCCAAAGCGCATACGGCTGTGAAAATCTTCCCTGAATATGATGAGCCAATTGTGTGGGTGAAAGATGCTTCTCGTGCGGTTGGTGTGGCGCAGAATTTGATTTCTGAGCTTTATCGTGATGACTTTGTGAAGAGTATCCGTGAAGAATATATCGGTGTGCGTGAACGATACTTGGGCAGGCAAAAACAAACCGATTGGTTAAGTCTTGAAGAAGCCAGAGCCAATCCCACGCCGCTGAATGAAGATACCATTGCATCCGCACCCAAAACCTTGGGTGTGCAGGTATTGGATAATGTATCTATTGCCGATATTCGAGAATACATTGATTGGTCGCCATTCTTTGGCGCGTGGGAGTTAAACGGCGCGTATCCACGCATTTTGAATGATCCGCATAAAGGCAAAGAAGCGCAGAAACTTTTTGATGAAGCCAATCAATGGTTGGATAAAATCATTGATGAAGATTGGTTTACCGCCAAAGCGGTGTTTGGTTTGTTTGCCGCCAATGCTACCGATGATGATAGCGTGAAAGTCTATGCCGATGAAACTAGGGCAGAGGAATTAACCCGCTTCCATTTCTTACGCCAACAAACGGACAAAAAAGATAAACGCGCCAATTTATGCTTGAGTGATTTCATCTCCAAATCAGGCAATGACCATATCGGCGCATTTGCCGTGGCGATTTTTGGTGCAGAAGAAAAAGCCCAAGCCTATGAAGCCGAACACGATGATTATGCTGCGATTATGATTAAAGTCTTGGCAGACCGTTTGGCTGAAGCCTTGGCGGAAATGCTGCACAAACAAATTCGTACCGACTTTTGGGGTTATGCGGCTGGTGAGTCTTTAAGCAATGAAGAACTGATTAAAGAGAAGTACCAAGGTATTCGCCCTGCGGCGGGGTATCCTGCCTGCCCAGACCACACCGAAAAAGGCACGCTTTGGCAGCTTTTGGATGTAGAGCAACGCATAGGCATGAAGCTAACTGAATCCTTCGCCATGCTGCCTACCGCTGCGGTGTCTGGCTTGTATTTTGCCAACCCTGAAGCGCATTATTTTATGGTAGGTAAAATCAATAAAGACCAAGCCCAAGAGTATGCCAAGCGCAAAGGCATGAGTATGAATGAAGCTGAGCGGTGGCTTGCTCCAAATTTGGGGTATTAGGAAAGAGGCTTAAGCGGCTGGTGGTGTATTGTCGGGTGCTGCATGACCTGAAGTTTGATCGCTTGATGTGCTTTCAGCTTTAAGATCTTTGTCTTTCGTTGCTGTTTTGCGTTTGACCGAAGGCTTTCTAGCGACAGTTTTGCGTGATGTGCGTTTGGGTTTATCGGCTTTGGCAACGAGAAGCTTGGCATCTGGCCAATCACCCATAGGGTAAGGCTTATCTTCCGTGTTAAAGGTTAAGAACTGGAGCACTTGATAAACATAGGTGGATAAAGATTTGCCAAGATTGAGGATTTTTTCATCTTTATTGCCTGTAAAAAGTACAG
>JALSGX010000053.1 GCA_026982535.1 Ghiorsea sp.
GGGCACACTGGAACACATGGCAGAAGGCTTAACAGAAGGTAAAGCCGATGCTGTGCTTGCGGCATCCATTTTTCATTTTGGTGAGTTTACCATTGCTGAAACCAAGCAATATTTAGCAAGCAAGGGTATTTCTGTACGCAATATAAATATAAAGGATTAAACTGTGAATCGTCAACTGCTGGTAAAAATTCATTTGATTCTCGCGGCTACAACATTACCGATCATGTTAATGTTTTTGGTTACTGGAGGGTTATACACAGCAGAGTATAAGCCTTCATCACATAAACAAACCTATGAAGTCAAGCTGGAGAAACCCCTGCAAGCAGACATTGTACAGTTAAAGCAAGTGGTGCATCAGAAGCTGATAGAACTTAAGCTGGACGATCCCAATGGCAAAGCTCGGTTAAAGCGTGATAAAAAGCGGGGTGGCAAGAAGTTTGTGTGGTCTGGATCAAATCATACGGTCACGATGTGGTCTCATGCCAATGATAGGTCAGTGGTTAGCATAGAGATCAGTACGCCAAGCTGGTATAAGCGGTTGATGAAGCTGCATAAAGGAAAAGGTGGCGATGTGTTTGATATATTTGCGATTGTAACGGCAATAGTACTGATTTTGGTGCTGTTTACAGGTGTGTGGATTGGTTTGCAAAGCATGGCATATCGCAAATTAACATGGACCGCGTTAGGCTCAGGCTCACTGTTGTTTGTATTGTTAGTGCTTTATGCACAAAGCTAAGTAGATTAAACAACCTGCTTGTTTCCTTTGTTGTATCACTGAAAAAGGAACGAAAAGCTTTTTGTTTTTATCCTTTTTCAGTGGCAAGACTGCGGCGAAGATTAATAAAGGGGCTGCTTGCTTCGTATCGTTGTGGTTGGTTTAATATTTTTTGAGGAGAGTCTAAGTAGCCTTGAAATATTTTGACTTATGTTGTGCTGCTGATTATCTTGCGCATCCGCTCAATGCTGGGGTTCGATGTGTTCCGCATGTTTTCTCGGGTTGTAGTGAGTTTAGTAAAATAAGGAAATGAATATGGCTTTATCAACAGATGAAAAAAATAAAGTGATTGCTGAATATGCAATTAAAGAAGGTGACACGGGCTCTCCCGAAGTACAAATAGCCCTATTAACCGCGCGTATTAATGGGCTTTCTGAACATTTCAAGGAAAACCATAAAGATCACCACTCGCGTCGTGGTCTTTTGAAAATGGTTGGTCAACGCCGCAACCTTTTGAAGTATCTTAAAAACAAAGATTTTGCGCGCTATCGTAAGCTTATCGAACGCTTAGGTTTGCGTCGCTAAACAAAACTTATGAAAAAAGCGACCACAAGGTCGCTTTTTTCTATTTCATACCTGTGTTGAAGCAAGGTGTAGGAAAGAAGAATATCAAGAGTAAGCGAGCATGGGGTTCGCTAGAGGAAGTATCAATGTTTAATATCAAAACAAGTAAAGCCATGGTTGGTGGCAAGGAAATCAGCTTTGAAACAGGGCGTATTGCGCGCCAGGCAGGTGGTTCAGTTTTAGCTCAAGTGGGTGATGTGGTGGTTCATGTGGCAGCAACTGCAGCTAAAACACCCATGCAAGGTGTAGATTTTATGCCATTAACGGTACATTATCAGGAGAAGACTTATGCGGCAGGTCGATTCCTTGGTGGATTTGTCAAGCGTGAAGGTCGTCCGTCCGAGAAAGAAACACTAACCTCTCGTTTAATCGACCGCCCGATTCGCCCGTTATTTCCTAAAGGTTATTTCCATGAAACCCAAGTGATTGCCACCGTGATGTCTGCCGATGATGCGATTAACCCTGATATTATTGCTATCAATGGTGTATCTGCGGCATTATCAATTTCTGATGTTCCGTTTGCGGAGCCTATTGCAGCTTCTCGCGTGGGCTTGATTGATGGTGAGTTTGTGTTGAATCCAACTTATCAGGAAATGGAGCATTCTGAACTAGACTTGATTGTGGCAGGTACGCGTGATGCTGTATTGATGATTGAATCTGAAGCCAAAGAATTGTCTGAAGAGCAAATGATTGATGCCATTATCTTTGGTCAAGAAGGTTATGCGCCTGTGATTGATGCTATTGAAGCTTTGGTCAAAGAAGCGGGCAAGGAGAAGATTGTCGTTGAGCTTGCAGGTAGTGATGAAGTGCAAGAAGCAATTGACGCAGCGTTTGAAGAAGAAGTTCGCGCAGCTTACCGTATTGTGGATAAATCAGAGCGCTCTGCGACACTGGAGACCATTCGTTTGGCTGCTCAGGAAAAGTTTGCCGGCACAGAAGAAAATCCAGGAGAGTTTTCCAGCAATGATGTGATGTCCGCAATGAAAAACCTGGAAAAACATGTGGTTCGTCGCTCTATTATTGATGGTAACCCCCGTATTGATGGTCGTAAAACGACTGATGTTCGTGCTATTGATTGTCAAGTGGGTGTACTACCAAGGACGCATGGCTCGGCTTTGTTTACTCGTGGTGAAACACAAGCTTTGGTCACCATCACATTGGGCACAGAATCAGACATGCAAACGATTGAAAGCCTGGAAGGTGTAGAGAAGCAGCGCTTTATGCTGCACTACAACTTCCCGCCTTATTCGGTGGGTGAAGCTCGCCGTATGGGACCTCCTGGCCGGCGAGAGATTGGTCATGGTCGCCTCGCTCGCCGTGGTGTTGAAGCTGTATTGCCATCGATGGAAGAGTTTGGCTATGCTATTCGGGCTGTATCTGAAATTACTGAATCCAACGGTTCGTCATCCATGGCATCGGTATGTGGTACTTCATTGGCATTGATGGATGCTGGTGTACCTATTCAATCAGCAGTGGCAGGTATTGCCATGGGTCTTATTCTTGAAAAAGACGGTTACGCAGTATTGTCTGACATTTTGGGCGATGAAGATCACCTTGGTGATATGGACTTCAAGGTGGCAGGTACAAGAAAAGGTGTAACCACCTTGCAGTTGGACATTAAAATCGGTGGTTTAACCCGTGAAATCATGCGTGAAGCCTTAGCGCAAGCCAATGGTGGGCGTATGCACATTTTGGATGAAATGGCAAAGTGCATAGACATACCTCGTGCTGATGTGGCATCCCATGCGCCTCGCATGCTCACCATGAAAATCAATGCGGACAAGATTCGTGAAGTGATTGGTGCTGGTGGTAAGGTGATTCGAGGTATTGTTGAAGAAACAGGTGCTAAAGTTGATATTGCTGATGATGGAACGATTACCATCTTTGCCGTGACTGGTGAAGCGGGTCAAGCGGCGAAGAAAATGATTGAAGATATTGTGGCAGAAGTTGAAGTAGGCAAGATTTACGAAGGAAAAGTCGTGAAAATCATGGACTTTGGCGCGTTTGTTCGCATTCTTGGCAACACAGACGGGCTTGTACATATTTCTCAAATTGCCAATGAGCGTGTTGAAAAGGTTGCCGACAGGCTTAGTGAGGGCGATGTGGTGAAGGTGAAAGTCTTGGAAGTTGACCGCAACGGAAAAATTCGCCTTTCTATGAAAGCATTGCTTGAGGATTGATGAAGGCTACCACCAATAAGAAAGCGGGGCATTGCTCCGCTTTTTTTATGCTTGCTTTTGAGTTGGCGCATTTATTGCTCGTCATTTTTGATTGCTTATACTGCCATGGTAGGGATATTAACATGCTATTTTGTGTAAGTTGAATATCAGTTTTAGCGAAGGAGCTATAGAATGGTTGTGACATTATTAGTCATTTGCATCATTTTGTTTGTTGCATTACAGTTAGAAGAGCGATTCAAAATACCAACCCCT
>JALSGX010000054.1 GCA_026982535.1 Ghiorsea sp.
GCATAGTCTTGCCTGCTCACCATACTCAACCTTGAGATGACCAAACTCCATCGCCATACCATGTTCGCCTGTATATGGTGTGTTGTTCAAGATTAGACCACCGCCAATGCCTGTGCCTAATGTGATATGCAAGAGGTTGGCATGACCTTGCCCTGCACCAAAGGTTTGCTCACCGATAGCAGCGCATAAGGCATCATTTTGCGCTGTTACGGGTATGTGAAGTCTATCCGAAAGTTTTTCTGCCAAGGCAAAATGAGAAAGCTGCGGGATATTGGGAGACGCCGCCAACACACCTGAATTGCCCATAAAAAAGCCGGGGAAACCAATGCCAACACCTTGAATATTATCGAGGGGTAATTGTTGCACGGCGGTTTCAAGCGTGTGCAAAATATGTTGTTCTACTTCAAGCTTGGACATATGTTGCAAAATACTAAAGCCTGCTTGATGGCGCACTTCTTCAAGGATTAAGCCATCGCAAATGCGGGCAAGCCGGATATTGGTGCCGCCTACATCTGCCGCGATGACCGCCTTCGACTTAGTCACGCATCAAGCCTAAATATATATCTTCATAAGCTTTGGCAGATGCTTGCCACGATGAGTCTCGTCTGAGAGCACGATTGCGAATGCGCGACCATGTGGCTGGTTTTTTGTAAACAGCTACTGCTTGCTCTACCGCTACATCAAATGCCTCTGCGGTGGCATCTTCAAAGTGAAAGCCTGTGCCCTGTTTCTTATCTTGGTTGTAGTCCACCACGGTGTCTTTAAGTCCACCTGTTGCACGAACCACAGGCACATTGCCATAACGCATGGCTATAAGCTGCCCTAAACCACAAGGTTCAAAACGAGAAGGCATGAGGAATATATCACCTGAGGCATAGATTTGACGAGCAAGGCCTTCACTAAAACCACGGTAAAAATACATCTGTGTTGGATTGGCTTCTGCTAAATCTGTTAAGGCTTGCTCATGGCTTGCATCACCAGAGCCAAGAACAGCAAGCTGATAACCACGATTTAACCATGTGTTGATATTGGCAAGCAATAAATCAATGCCTTTTTGCTCGGCAAGGCGGGAAATCAAGGTCAACAAAGGTGCTTTGGCATCCGTTTTTAAGCCTGTTTGCTGTTGCAATGCCTTTTTGCATTTGGCTTTGCCCGCAACTTTGCCAACACCAAACTTGCTGTTGATGGTGGTATCCGTGAGCGGATTCCAAGCATCCAGGTCTAGCCCATTGACAATGCCTGTTAGCTTGTGGGTGTACTGTTGTAGAAAGCCTTCCAAATGGCAGCCATATTCAGGGGTGAGTATTTCTTTGGCATAGGTTGGGCTAACCGTTGTAATCATATCACTTGCTGCAATGCCTGCCTTCATGCAGTTGATTTGATCATAAAACTCAAAGCTTTCTTGATGAAAGTGGTGTGCAGGTAAGCCCAAGCGGTGAATCCACTCGGATGAAAATACACCTTGATAAGCAAGATTATGAATGGTGAACACGGTTTTGGCTTCTGCGATATTGGGCTGGTGTTGATATTGGGTTTGTAGCAACAGAGGTACAAAGCCTGTTTGCCAGTCATGGCAATGAAAAATATCGACTTTATTGCCCAACATTGCCGCAGCTTCCAATGCCACACGATTGAACAAAATAAAGCGAAGCAGATTATCGGCATAAGCATGGTTTCCCGTGCCATACAAGCCTTCGCGATTGAAGAAGCCATCATGCTCAACAAGAATAAAACGCACCTTGTTTACAGTGGCTTCGTGTAGCGGACATATATGGCTCTGATTGTCTGCCCACATTTCTACGGCAACTTTTAGGGGTGAGGTTCTGATATTGTTTTTGCTAAGCTCCTTACGATAAAAAGGCAAAATCACGGTCATTTGATGTCCTGATTTCTGTAAAGCCTTGGGTAATGCGCCGACAACATCGGCAAGTCCACCTGTTTTGGCAAGTGGGGCTGCCTCAGATGCGATAAAGGTAATATTTAATTTGGGTATCATTCATCCTCCTTATACTAGGTTTGGTGGTTCATGGTTATGAGCAATCACAGGTGTAAAATATGGCAATGACACGCTTGATAGGCTATGTTACCCGTTGATGATCAAGTAAACTTGGAGGATGAGCATGACAAGATTAACGGATATGGCAAGCTGGAAAGCACTGGAAGCACATGCTGCTGAAATGAAAAAAGTGCATATGCGCGACTTATTTGCCCAAGATCCCAAACGCTTTGATAAATACTCGCTTAAGCTTAATGATATTCTTGTTGATTACTCCAAAAACTTAATCACCGAAGAAACCAAAGCCAAGCTGATGGATTTGGCACGAGAACGCAATTTGGAAGACTGTATCAAGCGGTTGTTTGATGCAAAAAAAGTAAACACCACGGAAAACCGTTTGGTTTTGCACACTGCTCTGCGTAATCGCTCCAACCGCCCGATGATCGTGGGTGGCAAGGATGTGATGCCTGATATTAATCGTGTACTTGGGCGTATGCGTACGCTTGTGGATACAGTGCGCTCTGGTGAGTGGAAAGGCAGCACAGGCAAACCGATTACGGATATTGTGAACATTGGTATTGGTGGCTCAGATTTAGGACCTGTGATGATGACCGAAGCGCTTAAACCTTATGGCAGGGCTGGTGGGCTTCATGTTCACTTTATTTCCAATGTCGATGGTACGCATGCGGTTGAAGTATTGCGTCATTTGCATAGGGAAACCACCCTGTTTGTCATTGCATCCAAGTCATTCACCACCCAAGAAACCATGACCAATGCTAGAACGGCAAGGGATTGGTTCCTCACCCGTGGTGGCACGCTGCAAGCCGTGTCCAAGCACTTTATAGCCGTATCAGCCAACACCAAAGCAGCGGTTAATTTTGGCATTGATCCTGATAATATTTTTGAGTTTTGGGACTGGGTGGGTGGTCGTTATTCCCTGTGGAGTGCAGTGGGTTTATCCACGGCTTTGTATATCGGCATGGATAATTTTGAAGCATTGCTTGAAGGCGCGCATGAAATGGATGAGCATTTTAGAACTGCACCTTTAGAAGAAAATATCCCCGTGATACTTGCCATGCTTGGTGTGTGGTACAACAACTTTTTTGATGCTGATTCTCATGCTTTGCTGCCCTATGATCAATATATGCACCGCTTTGCAGCCTATGTGCAACAATTGGACATGGAAAGCAATGGTAAACAAGTCACGGTAGATGGTGAAAGAGTCAATTATTCCACTGGACCTATCATTTGGGGCGAGCCTGGAACCAACGGACAACATGCGTTTTACCAACTGATTCATCAAGGTACCAAGCTTGTGCCTTGTGATTTTATAGCACCCATTGAAACCAAAAATCCTGTTGGCAGGCATCATCCTATTTTATTGACCCACTTTTTTGCACAAACCGAAGCTTTAATGTTGGGCAAAACAGAAGAAGAAGTACGACAGGGTTTGGCGGGTAAATCCGAAGAAGAGATTGAAAAGCTTTTGCCGCATATGGTGTTTGAAGGCAATCGCCCCACCAATTCTATTTTATTTCAAATGCTTACCCCCAAAACCTTGGGGAGCTTGATTGCCATGTATGAGCATAAGGTGTTTGTTCAGGCTGAAATCTGGGGCTTGAATGCCTACGACCAATGGGGCGTTGAGCTGGGCAAAGTCTTGGCGAAGAAAATCCTCGCTGAACTGGATGATTATGAT
>JALSGX010000055.1 GCA_026982535.1 Ghiorsea sp.
CGTTTGGTTCGTTTGATGGCAGATTTGCGAAACATTTGGCGAAACCCATCATTGTCCAAGGAGAGAAGCCTAGCAAGATTAGGTAACAATGTGTCCTTGCGTGGTTTAAGGAAATCAATGTGTGGCTTTTTGGCTTTTTTGTTCCAAGGGCAAACCATTTGGCAATCATCGCAGCCAAAAATGCGATTGCCCATGGGTTTTCTTAACTTTTCAGGGATAAAGCCCTTAAACTCAATGGTTAAATAGGAAATGCAAAGTCGCGCATCGACCACATAGGGGTGAACAATCGCGCCTGTAGGGCAAGCAGGGATACAATCGGAGCATGTGCCGCAATGCAAGGTAGCTTCCGCATCGGGTTCAATATCGGCGGTGGTGAAAAGCTCGGCTAAAAAGAACCATGAGCCATACTCTCGATGGATGCTCAAAGAATGTTTACCCTGCCAGGCAAGCCCGCCTTTAGCGGCAAGCGCGTGTTCCAACACAGGTGCTGTATCCACATAAACCCGTTGCCCATGTTCACCAAGCAAAGCATCCAAATTTCGTGCTAAAGCCTTGAGCTTCTTCTTCATGATCTCGTGGTAGTCATCACCTCTGGCATAGCTGGCAATGATACCCTGTTGTGGTGTGGCTTCAGTGTTGTCAGGGGCTGTATAAGGGAAACCCAAAGAAATCACGCTTTGAATGCCATCCAGCATGGATGCTGGGTTTTTGCGTCTTTTCGTACGCACTGCTTCACCCATATAATCCATATCACCATACATTTTTGCTTCGATCCATCTGTCCAAGGCTTCTTGGTCGATGCGATTGATATGCGGCCGGGTGAATGCACATAATTCAAAGCCCTGTTGTTTGGCGAGTTCGCGGATTTGGTTTTTTATGGGTTGCATATTTTTGTTTTTGTGCAAGAGCATATGATTCAAGGCTATGCTTTTTATCAGATTTTGGCTATAAAAAAGCCTAGCAGCGTGCTGCTAGGCGGATTCAGATTGTCATCTTTATTGTAGTAACGGCTCTCACCCCAAATGACTACACAAGGCAAAGCTTAGAGGAGGGACAAATGAGCGTCAAGGAAAGTGCATCGAATAACATTGTTTATGGCTTGGATATTGGTATGGCTTCGGTTGGCTGGGCAGTGATGGATGAGGCGCATATCATTGATTTGGGTGTGCGCTGCTTTGATAAGGCAGAAGCAGCCGAAAAAGGTAAACCACTAAACTTAACCCGCCGCATGGCAAGGCTTGTGCGGCGTAGGCTTCGGCGCAGAGCGTGGCGATTGACCAAACTTGCCAAGTTACTCAAAAAAGAAGGTTTAATCAAAAGTATTGATGTGCTTAAACAACCGCCGCAAAAGGGTTTTCCAACGCCCAATGTGTGGCAGCTTCGTGTTGCGGCATTGGATAAACCGTTGGATACAGAATCATGGGCAAGGGTGATTTATCATATTTGTAAACACCGTGGTTTTTATTGGGTGAGCAAAGCCGAAGCGGCTGCTGAAGGCGATAAGGAAACAGGCAGAGTAAAGCAAGGTTTATCAGGCACCAAACGCTTGATGCAAGAGAAAAACTATCGAACAGTCGCAGAAATGGTTGTGGCTGAGTTCCCAGACGCACAACGCAATAAGCAAGGGGAATACACCAAGGCACTTGCAAGAGAATTGCTGGCAGATGAGCTGGCATGGTTGTTTTCAAAGCAGCGAGAGTTGGGCAATGCTTATGCTGGCGAGAAGCTTGAGCAAGCTGTTTTGGGCAATGGTGATAAAAAAACAGGTTTATTTTGGCAGCAAAAGCCTGCGTTGTCGGGTGAGGATTTGCTCAAGATGTTGGGTAAATGTACTTTTGAAAAAGATGAATACCGTGCGCCCAAAGCCAGCTTTACAGCCGAGCGGCATGTGTTGCTCACAAGAATCAACAATTTAAGGATTGTTGAAGATGGTAAAATCCGCAAATTGAGTGAGGAAGAGCGGAGAATTGCGCTGCATTTGCCATACGCCAAAGCCAGCGACATCACATACAAACAACTTGCTTCAGCGCTTATCAAGCGAGGACTTTTGCAAAAGGATGAATACAAGTTTTCAGGCTTGAGCTACCCCGCAGCCAATGATGTCAAAGGCAAAAATCCAGAGACACAAACGCTGGTTAAATTACCCGCATGGCATACGATAAGGAAAGCCTTAAGCAATGCAGGCTTAGAAGCGGAATGGCAAGCGATGGCTGATGCCGCAATAGATGGTCGCCCTGAGTTATTGGATAGCATTGCTTGGGTTCTTTCAGTGTATAAAGAAGATGATGAGGTGCAGCGTGAGCTAAGCAAGCTGGCTTTACCCAATCAAGCAGAAGTGGTGGATGTCTTGCTTGCAGTGCGCTTTGATAAGTTTAGCAATTTATCCTTGCTTGCCTTGCGTAAAATTGTACCGCATATGGAACAAGGGCTTCGATATGATGAGGCATGTGAGGCAGCAGGTTATCACCATAGTTTGCCCAGCTTTGTTGGCGCAGGCAGTAAGCAAAAATACCTACCGTCTTTTTATTCAGGAAGAGATAAAGATGGTCGATTGATATTCAATGAAGATATGGATGTACCACGAAACCCTGTAGTGCTTCGGGCATTGAATCAGGCAAGGAAAGTGGTGAATGCTTTGATTCGTCAATATGGTACACCGCATGCCGTGCATATTGAAATGGCACGAGATTTATCCAAGCCCTTTGATGAACGCAAACGCATTAAAGATGACCAAGCGGCATATCGAGAGCGAAATAACAAAGCACGAGATACATTCAGGCAAAACTTTGGGCGAGAACCCAAAGGGCGGGATTTTGAAAAGTGGATGCTTTACAGTGAGCAGCAAGGTAAATGTGCATATTCCTTGCAAGCTTTGGACATCAATCGCTTGTTTGAAGTGGGTTATGTTGAGGTTGACCATGCCTTGCCGTATTCCCGAAGCTTTGATGATAGTAAAAACAATCGGGTGCTGGTGCTGACGGCAGAAAATCGCAATAAAGGCAATCAAACACCATATGAATACTTGGGTGGTCGGCAGCAAAGCGAACGGTGGCATCAGTTTGAAGTGTTCGTCAAAACAAATAAGGCGTATCGACAAGCCAAACGCAATCGCTTGTTGAAAAAGGATTTTGGCGAGCAAGAAGCCAAAGATTTTAGCGACCGCAATTTGAATGATACCCGCTATATTTGTCGTTTTTTCAAGAATTATGTCGAGAAATATTTGCAGTTGCATGAAGAAAGTGATGTAAAACGCTGCGTTGTAGTTAGTGGGCAGTTGACTTCGTTTCTGCGCTTTCGTTGGGGCTTGATGAAAGTACGAGGGGATAGCGACAGGCATCATGCGCTGGATGCGGCAGTGGTGGCGGCATGTAGCCATGGCATGGTGAAACGACTGTCTGATTATGCAAGGCGCAATGAGGTCAAGTATGCAGAAAAGGGTGCTGTTGATGTGACTACGGGCGAAATCATCGATGAAGCCTTGCTGGATAGATTGGAAAAAGACTTTCCCAAGCCTTGGGCACATTTTCGTGATGAGTTGATGACGCGAGTGTTTGAAGATGATATGTATCAGTTGCAACGCATTGTGGAAAGCTACGGCACTTATCCCGATTCAACACTTGCCATATTGCGACCCT
>JALSGX010000056.1 GCA_026982535.1 Ghiorsea sp.
CCACAGCCCTTTACCCCTGTACCTTCCAGTTGCGGAGATTTACCTCGTCACCCGCTTGCTGATAAAGTCTATTTATTGGAAGAAGAAGGGAGACCTGGTGAAGAAATGCCAATTTTTGAAGATGAGCACGGCACATATATCATGAACTCTAAGGATTTAAGAGCCATTGAGCATGTGGAGCGCCTTGTCAACATTGGTGTAGATTCGCTCAAAATCGAAGGGCGCACCAAGTCGCATTATTATGTGGCGCGCACTGCCCAGCTCTACCGCCAAGCTATTGATGATGCGGTGGCAGGTCGCCCCTTTGACTGGACATTGATGCGCAAGCTGGACTCACTCGCCAATCGCGGTTACACCGACGGTTTTTTGCAACGCCGCCACACGGCAGCCCATCAAAATTATGAGCAAGGCTCATCCACCTGGGATTATCAACGGTTTGTGGGTGAAATCATTGCTTATGATGAGCGCACAGGACTTGCCGATGTGGCTGTTAAAAACAAATTTGGCGTGGGTGATTCTGTAGAATTGATTTGCGCCACAGGCAATGAAACCTTTACTGTATCATCCATGATCAAAGCCAAAGATGGCTCGGCGATGGATATTGCCCCTGGCAGCGGGCATACAGTACGCATTCCGCTGCCTAAAGCTCCTTCAAAAGTGGCACTACTTGCCAAAAACATTGCACCCGAACAAAACTGACGCTTTACCTATCGGGTGTAACCACTGTCCACAGTGCATCAGCTTGCAAATGATCGCTTAAAAAGCTTTGTACTTGTTCAGGTGTTACAGCATTGACTTTATCTATCCACGCTAGTGGTGAATCAACCACCTTGTCATCAAGCAAGCCACCAAGCTGCATCATCGAGCCTTCCACAGCGTCCATACCCATACGAAATTGTACGGTAAGTTGGCGTTTGGCGCGCTCAATCATATCTGTGGGAACACCCTGACAAATATCTACAATCGTATCCTGCAATACATCCAAACATGGCTCTAATTGCTCAGGCATGGTGCCGACACTGATGCTGAATAAACCCGAATCGGTGTAGGTCGAAAGATGTGAACCAATACTGTATGCCAAGCCTCGCTTTTCTCTGATTTCACGAAACAAAATAGAACTCATGCTTCCGCCCAACAACTGATTAGCCAGCCATGCCACAGGTTTATCAGGGTCTGTCACATTTAGCGACTGCCAAGAAGCCACAACTTGCGCTTGCTCCATTTGCCGCGTCATTTCATGTCTTCCTACATGAAATTGTGGTGTGAACCGTGTTGGTTTTGTGGTCGAAGTTGGCTCTGCCCATGCGCTGTTGGACACCTGCGCTGCCAAATCATCATGGTTAATCCGCCCCGCCGCCGCAATCAACACATTGTCACCACGGTAGTGCTGATTGAGATAATCGCGCAAATCTTGCACTAAAAAGTTAGACAATGTTTGCTGCGAACCAAGCACAGGTTTCGCCATACTATGCCCAGCAAACACTTGCGAAATATGCTGTTCATAGACCCATTCATCAGGGTTATCATCCACCATGCTCATTTCTGCAAAAATCACTTCGCGTTCCCGCTGCCATTCATCTTCTGGCAAGGCAGGGTTGAGCAACATATCTGAAATCAAACCAAGGGCTTCTTGCCAGTCTTCAAACAACACATGGGTGTGAAAACAAGTGCGTTCTTTGCTGGTAAAGGCATTGGCATGGCCACCCAAAGCATCCAAACTCTCTGCAAGCTGATGCACATCCAACTTATCTGTACCTTTGAATACCATGTGTTCCAAAGCATGGGCAATACCTGCTTGTTCAGGCATTTCATCTCGGCTACCAACATCAATAAATATACCAATCGCCACACTTTGCGCATGAGGCAGGCTACGCGATGCGACTCGTACACCATTATCCAGGGTTGTGACATAAAAAAACTTATGATTTTTTGTTTGCATAATCCCTCTTACCTTTGAAAGACGCAACACACTGATGCCTATCAACGCGTGTAGCAAGCTTGACCATGTATAAAGCCTTGGGCAAAGTCTCATGCTTACATAGGAGTCAATATGCGTGAGCAAAATGAATCAGAAGTTCAACCACAACAAGATTTAAGCGGGCTAAAAACCATCACCACCATCGTTTATGCCCTACAAGCTGCTTCTTTTTTTGTCGGCATCACTTTTATTGCTGCCGTGATTCTTAATTACATCAAAAAAGATGATGTCCAAGGCACTTGGCTTGCATCCCATTTTCGCTGGCAAATTCGTACCTTTTGGTATGGTGTTTTATGGTCAGTGATTGGTGCAATCATGTTGGTTGTAGCTGTTGGTTACTTCATTCTTATCGCTAATATGATTTGGATCATTTACCGCATTATTAAAGGTTGGCTGCGTTTGTCCGAAAATAAAGCAATGTATCCCAATCAACCATGAAAAAAGCTGAACAATGCGCAAAGCTCAATATCCAAAGCTATTTACCTTAAATTGCTGCTTCTCCACTTCAATATCACCATGCACACTGACCGTCATCCGACTATCACCTGATGATAATGCTGGTGTAGTGTCCATAGATTTAGACATCATCGGCACTTCACCCCTATACATGGGTTGTGGCGAATATGAATTGCCCGTATTCAAATGCCGAATGTAAAAAGACTTGGCATCCAATGCCTTACTCACGGTCTCCGCTTTCAAGCGAAATTGCTTAATCGCTTGAAGATGCAATGCTTCTTGAGTACTCCTGCGCAAAGCATCGCTAACCCTAAAACTTAGGCTTTGAAGATTCGCCCCTGCTTTCTCAATTGTATGCAACCAGTGCGGTACACCTTCTAGGTTTTTACTCGTAATCACACCTGTTTGCACTACCACCCAACCATCTTGTACACGATTATATTGGTTGGGCTTCCAAACAGGGTTCACACTGCGGCTTGAGGTTTCAAGCTTAACCCCCTTTTCTTTGGCCAAACTTTGTTGGATGGCATTGCTCATTTGATTTACCCGCTGGCGCAATGCGTCAAGATCTTTACCACGATCTTCTACACGAAAACGAACCACCACCTCATCATTGGCAACTTCAGTGGTGGCCACAGCAGACAAGGAGACAACCGTGCCCGTTACCTCTTTACTAAACCCTTGATAAGCAAAGCCGCATAACAAAACAGGAATAAAATAGAATATCTTCATAGGCTGTATATAGCTAAGGTCACCCATTTAAGCAATAAAAGACTGCCTACCAGCAGCCTTTTATCAACGAAACAGGAGGCGCTACTCTGACTTGGTGTGCACATCCATTTGTGGATATGGAATAGAAATATTGTGCGCATCAAAAGTAATTTTGACCTTCTCTGTAACATCATAAAGCACTTTCCAATAATCACCGCTTTTCACCCAAGGGCGAACATTAAAATTCACACTTGAATCCGCCAATTCAGCCACCGCAACCAATGGTGCAGGCTCTTTTAAGATGCGCTCATCCGCTGCCAAGATTTCATTCAGCAAGTCTTTCGCCTTTTTGATGTCATCATCATAACCAATGCCAAACACCATATCAATACGGCGTGTATCACGGGCTGAATTGTTCACTATCGTTCCACCATAAATATCACCGTTTGGTACAATGATTTCACGGTTATCACCAGTTTTCAGAATAGT
>JALSGX010000057.1 GCA_026982535.1 Ghiorsea sp.
ACCTTATGGCGCAACATTCTTAATGTTTTCAGAATATGCACGCAATGCCTTGCGTATGGCGGCACTGATGAAGCAGCGTCATATTGAGGTGTTTACGCATGACTCGATTGGTTTGGGTGAAGATGGCCCTACCCATCAGCCTGTAGAGCAAACAGCAACCTTGCGCATGATTCCAAATATGGATGTATGGCGTCCATGTGATGCTGTGGAAACCGCTGTGGCTTGGAAAGTAGCTGTAAAAAACACCACTTGTCCTACATCATTGATTCTATCACGCCAAAATCTTGTTCACCAAGAACGCACAATTGAACAAATTAAGTTGATTGAACGCGGTGGCTATATCTTGAAAGATTGTGAAGGTACACCAGATGTGATTGTGATCGCAACAGGTTCTGAAGTTGATTTGGCAGTGAAAGCAGCGAATGCTTCAGAGAAGAAAGTTCGTGTGGTATCTATGCCTTCGACCAATGTATTCGATGCACAAGACGATGCTTATAAGGAAGCTGTATTACCTTCTGCTGTGACAGCCCGTGTGGCTGTGGAGGCTGGAGTGACAGGTTTTTGGAGCAAATATGTGGGCTTAAACGGGAAGGTGATTGGTATTGATACTTTCGGAGAGTCAGCGCCAGCTGGTGAGCTCTTCAAAATGTTTGGCTTTACTGTTGAGGCAGTGGTTTCTGCTATTGATGAAGTCGCTTAAGTTTACGATAAAAAAGAGAGGAGAGACAATATGACAACAAAAATAGGTATTAATGGCTTTGGCCGTATCGGGCGCATGGTTTTCCGTGCTATCGCTAAAGACTTTAAGGATATGGAAGTCGTAGCAATCAATGACCTGTTGGATACCGACTACTTGGCTTATATGCTTAAACATGACTCAGTGCATGGTCGTTTTGATGGTGATGTCGCGGTTGAAGGGAGCAATTTGGTCGTGAATGGCAACAGTATTCGCTTAACCGCGGAGCGTAACCCTGCTGATTTGAAATGGGATGAGGTTGGCGCAGAGATTGTGATTGATTGTACAGGCTTTTTCTTAACGACAGAATCTTGCCAGGCCCATATCGATGCTGGTGCTAAAAAAGTGGTTCAGTCTGCACCTGCGAAAGACAAGGAAACTCCGATGTTTGTTTATGGTGTGAATCATGATACATATGCAGGGCAAGCTATTGTGTCTGCTGCTTCTTGCACGACCAACTGTTTGGCACCCATAGCCAAGGTTGTTCATGACAACTTTGGTATCAAGCGTGGTTTGATGACAACAGTACATGCTGCAACAGCAACACAAAAAACAGTGGATGGACCTTCCATGAAAGACTGGCGGGGTGGTCGAGGAATCTTGGAGAATATCATTCCATCTTCAACAGGTGCCGCCAAAGCAGTGGGTGTGGTGCTTCCAGAGTTGAATGGTAAGTTAACAGGCATGGCTTTTCGCGTGCCAACTTCTGATGTTTCAGTGGTAGATTTGACTTGTGAACTTGAAAAAGATACTTCTTATGAAGATATTTGCGCAGCTATTAAAGCTGCATCTGAAGGCGATATGAAAGACACACTTGGATATACGGATGAAAAAGTTGTTTCAACAGACTTCCGCGGCATTCCAAATTCATCCATCTTTGATGCGGGAGCAGGTATTGCTTTGGATGGAACATTTGTGAAGTTGGTTGCGTGGTATGATAATGAGTATGGCTATACATGCAACATGATGAACTTGGTTCGCCATATTGCAAAGTAAACTCTATCATCGGGCTTTGGTGCATGCCAAAGCCCGATGTTTGTTTTTGTGTGTTTAATCAAGCACATAAAAACAAACATCAATTCATAAAAGTAAAAAACAGGAGTGAACATGTCTGTAATTAAAATGACCGACCTAGATTTGGCAGGTAAACGCGTACTGATTCGCCAAGATTTAAATGTCCCGATTGCGGATGGTAAAGTAGCATCAGATAAACGGATTCGTGCATCATTGCCAACTTTGGAGCATTGTATTAAGGCTGGTGCAAAAGTGATGGTCATGTCGCACTTAGGTCGGCCGACAGAAGGTGAGCCTGCAGATGAGTTTTCTCTTGCGCCTGTTGCTGCACACATGTCTGATCTTTTGGGTCAAGAGGTGCGCTTGGTGAAGGATTATATTGGTCAAGAAGTTGAGGTGGGCGAGGGTGAAGTCGTATTGTTGGAGAATGTTCGCTTCAATGTAGGTGAAAAGAAAAATGATGAAACATTGTCTAAGCAATATGCGGCATTATGTGATGTGTATGTGATGGATGCCTTTGGTACAGCGCATCGTGCGCAGGCCTCGACGCATGGTGCGGGTCAGTTTGCGCCAACAGCATGTGCAGGACCATTGTTGGCAGGTGAGTTGGAAGCCTTGGCTAAAGCTTTGGATAACCCAGCGCGTCCTATGATTGCGATTGTTGGTGGTTCTAAAGTATCAACAAAACTTACCGTGCTTGAGTCACTTTCTAAAATTGTCGATCAGCTTGTTGTGGGTGGTGGTATTGCCAATACATTTATTGCCGCAGCAGGTAAACCTGTTGGGAAGTCGTTGTATGAGGCAGACTTGGTAGAGACATGTAAAAAACTAACTGCTAATGCTGAAGCCAATGGAGGCTCCATTCCAGTACCAACAGATGTGGTTTGTGCAAAGGAGTTTTCACCAACTGCAGAAGCCACGCTTAAAAGTGTAGATGATACCGCGGACGATGACATGATTTTTGATATTGGTCCTGATTCTGCGGCTACACTTGCTGAAATTATCAAAAATGCGGGCACAGTGGTATGGAATGGTCCAGTAGGTGTATTTGAGTTTGACCAATTTGGTGAGGGAACAAAAGCAATAGCTATGGCGATTGCTGAATCATCAGCTTTTTCGATTGCAGGTGGTGGTGATACATTAGCAGCGGTTGATAAGTATGATATTGCAGACAAAGTTTCTTATATTTCTACAGGTGGCGGAGCCTTTCTTGAGTTTTTAGAGGGTAAAAAGTTGCCAGCAGTTGAAATGCTTGAAGGTCGTGCAAAATAATGACGGAGCACATTCGTAGAACTAAAATTGTAGCAACACTGGGGCCTTCATCCGAGTCGCCAGCAATGTTGGAAAAAATGATTGCGGCTGGTGTGAATGTTGTTCGTTTGAACTTCTCTCATGGTACGCCAGACGATCATCAAATGCGTGCGGATAATGTGCGTGCGGCAGCAAAAAAACTGGGTGTTGTGGTTGGTATTCTTGCTGATATGCAAGGTCCCAAGATTCGTTGTGGTAAATTTATCCATGGTAAAACCATGCTTAAGGTGGGGCAGAAGTTTATTCTGGACGCAGCACTTGATTTGGATGCAGGTACCGATGAGCGGGTTGGCTTAACTTATAAAGCACTGGTCAATGATGTGGAGCCAGGGGCAAGGTTGTTGCTCAATGATGGGCTTATTGTTATGGATGTTGATAAAGTTGTTGGTCAAGAAATCCATTGTACGGTTATTGTTGGCGGCGTATTGTCAAACAATAAAGGTATTAATCGAGCTGGTGGCGGTTTATCTGCGGATGCGTTGACCGAGAAAGATAAGGAAGATATCAAAACAGCTTGTGCCATTGGTGTGGATTATATTGCGATTTCATTTCCACGTGATGGTAAAGATATGG
>JALSGX010000058.1 GCA_026982535.1 Ghiorsea sp.
CTTTGGAACAATCCATGGCAGCAGTTGAGCTAGAGCGCACCATTTATGCTTGGGGTGATGTGGAGCAGCGGTTAAGCAATTTGGATCAATTGCGGGCTGCTTGCATTGAATATCAAGATAGATGCAGGTCTCGCCGTGATTCAGCAACCGTTTCAGGTTTGCTCACATGGTTGTTTGGCGATGCCGACCTTAAACAAGCCAAGAGCGCAGGTGATGATACGGTGAATGTGTTGACCTATCACAAGTCCAAAGGTTTGGAATGGCCTGTTGTCATCATGAGCAGTTTAAACAAGGCATCGAGAAGTGGTGTGTTTGGTGTCTCGGTTGTGGAGGCGGATACATTTGTGGCAGACAAACCTTTGCAAGGTCGCTCACTTCGTTTTTGGCCTTGGTGTTATGGCACCAAGAAAAAAGCTGAGCAATTGGATGCGCTGATTTCAGGTTCTGCTATTGCGACCACAGCAGAATTGCGAACACGCGCAGAATCCAATCGGCTGCTTTATGTGGGCTTGACGCGAGCAAGAGATGGTCTTGTGTTGGTGCAGCAGAAAACCAAACATTCAGCCGAGAGTAAATGGTTGGATGAATTGGTGAATGATAAGCAAGAGCCAGTGTTATCATTCGGTGATAATGAATGCACTATCCTTTCACGAGATGGTGAAACGGATTCATTTGATGTGAACACTCGTCACCTTGTGGGTAGCGATGATGAGCTGCCTTTATCCATTGCGGATAAACCTGCGTATTTGCCGCAAACACAACCAGCCGTTGACTACCCGTCTGCCACCGTTGCACCAAGCAGCATGGATTGGGATGATGCAAGTAAACAAGCAGTAGCAACTTCAGTGTTCGCACAGCTTGGAGAGCCTATCGAAAGGCTAGGTAAACATGATGCCACAGACTTTGGTAATGCCATGCATGGTTTCCTAGGCGCAGACATTCATAACGATGAAACAGCGCGAATCAATCAAGCCAAAGGTTTACTTCAAGCTTGGGATGTTGAAGGTGCAGTCGCACCTGAAGATATGCTTAAAACCAGTGATAGGTTGAAACAATTTATCCAAGACAACTATGCTAAGGGCAAAGTGCTTGCAGAATGGCCGATTGAAATGGTGTTGGATAATCATCAGCGGTTGAGCGGTTGGATTGATATGTTGATTGAGCTGGAAAATGGATATGTGGTGATTGACCATAAAAGTTATTCAGGTGGCGATGTTGAAACATATGTGAAGCAATATGCACCGCAGCTTGCGGTCTATCGTGATGCCGTGGTGCAAGCCACGGGTAAACCTGTGCTGCAAACCTTGATTCACTTGCCAATGGCTGGGCAAATGGTGGATGTACAACTCCCATGATACCAGATACGCAAGACCTAAAAATATACATGATTCATGGCTTTGCATCGGGTGCGAAACACCCCAATGCTAAGGCAGACATATTTGAAGAAGTGTTTGGCTTGCCTGTGCAACAAATTGAATATGATTCTGCGGCTAGCTTTGCCGAAAATATGGTGGCGCTTCATCGCCAAGTGGATGCTGTGCCGCATATCATGATTGGCACATCTTTGGGCGCATTTTATGCATCTCAGCTTTCAGAACATTATGCAGAACATTATGCCGAGCAAGTGCAGTTGCTCTTGATGCTTAATCCATGCCATACACCTGCTGAGATATTAAAAGATGCCGTAGGAGTGCATGAAAACTTTGTCACAGGTGAAAGCTTTGAGTTTACCCATACCGCATTGCAGTCGTATGCAGGTATTCCATTTATGGATTCAAATATAGCATTGAATCGGCATGTGTTGGTGAATTTGGATGATGATTTAATCGATGGGCAGCGCACTATGGATTTGTTTGGTGATGCTGTGAGTGTAACTTCATTCCCAACGGGTGGGCATAGGTTTGAAAATCTTGCAGATAAGGAAGTGACAGGTTTTTTGCAGGGCATTAAGCCTAGCTAGTTATCATTATAGTGGTCAATCTAAGTCCATAATTTTAATATCTTGTATTTATAATAATGCCTTAGGGTGTTTTATTAGTGTTCAAGTTGGTGGCTTATTGAGTGCATTGTCAGGGAAAGTTTAAAAAGAGATGGTATTTACGCCCAAACGCAGATACTACTTTGCACCTCATTGATAGCTGAATTTTTGTGATTATTATTTGACGATATGCATTGATCAGGTGGACTTTATGAGTCAGTTGTTTGATATGAAGAACCTTAGTCAGCGCATTGAGCAATATTGTGTGGATGAGCATAAGCGTTCAAAGCTATCAGCAGACGCATTTTTAATTTTACGAGAAGCTCTATATCGCGGTGAATTTGAGCGAGGCGAAGTGAAGAACATGATTGCAGGCAAGTCCGAGGTGACAGCGCGGCGGGTACTCAAAGCACTTCTGGATAGAAAGTTGTTAATATCCGATACCCCACGAGGAAAAGTGCGTTTGAATATTCCTAGTCATGTATTGGGTGCATGGTTTCCTAATCTTTACCCTGAGCGTGCATTGGTTAAGGGTTAGCGAAAGAATAAGCAGTGCAATTCATTAAGCATGGTTTAGGTTAATGTGTAAAAGTGATGCTGTGAGGAGTTAAGACATGAGTGATACAGTCATGCGGCAATGGATGATGTTGCGTATGGTGCCTAGAGCGCCGAGCAAAATCAGCACCAAAGAAATCATGAACAACCTCGCAGCGGAAGGGTTTGCGATTAGTCAGCGTTCGATTCAACGCGATTTGGAGAAGTTTTCTTCTATATTCCCCTTGGAAAGTGATGACCGCAGCAAGCCTTATGGCTGGTCGTGGAGCAAGGATGCAGGCACTTTGGATATTCCTGGCATGGACTCGCATACAGCACTAGCCTTTTATTTGGCGGAGCAGCATTTGTCGCCCATTTTACCAAGAGAAACCGTGAATAAACTCAAGCCACACTTTATGACGGCAACCAGTATGCTGAATGAAATATCAGGTTCAGCGGGTGCGCATTCGTGGACTAATAAAGTGCGTGTGTTGCCTCAAGGCCCTGATTTAGCCACGCCAGAAGTTGATGCAATCGTGCAAGAGCAGGTTTATACGGCTTTGTTGCTGAATAGAAAGTTAGAAGTTCAATACAAAAAACATGGTGCTAAAGCGCATAAGCCTTATACGATTAACCCGCTTGGCTTGGTGCTTAAAAATGGCGTGTTTTATATTCCCTGCACAGTGTTTGATTATGATGATATTCGTTTATTGACTTTGCACCGCATGAAAGAAGCCAAGGCAACCGAGCAAATGGTTGATAAGCCTGAAGGCTTTGATTTGGACGCATATATTCAATCGGGTGAACTTCAGTTCAAAATCGGTGATGATATTTCGCTCAAAGCTGTGGTGAGCAAAGATGTGGCATTTCATTTGCGAGAACGCAAGCTGAATCCCAAGCAAACGCTGGAAGAGCAAGCCGATGGCACATTCCTTTTGCAAGCTGAAGTAAAGGACACATGGGAACTGCGCTTTTGGTTGCGTGGGCATGGCGAAGATATTGAAGTGCTTGAGCCTAAGCAGCTACGGGATGATTTATATCAAAGTGCAAAAGCACAAATTGAAAAATATGAGCGGTCATGAAATATACAT
>JALSGX010000059.1 GCA_026982535.1 Ghiorsea sp.
AACATAAACAAGTCTTGGTCCCAACGCATAACTTGTCGATGCATGAGTCAACAATGTAACAAACAGGGCACATGCAAATATAATTCTCATAAACGCCCCATCTTCGGCAATTCACCCACTAGTGGTGCAACATAATCCAGCCATGCTTGGGTGACATCATTGCCTTTATCATTGATGTATTCATCTTTCATGGAAGTTGCTTCACGCGCCACTGTTGAAAGTGGTGTGATAAAATAACTGCTTGAATAAGGGTTGCTGCTTTCGCGCTTAATGGCAACCGAACCATTCTCTACCGATGATACGGCATGATTCACCGCAAACTCGCCCACATCCCGCGCTTCTTTAGCATCCACATCCGATACAATCGTAGGAAAACTGCGTTGCAAATAGCCAAAGGTGTCTGCCCGCACTCGTGTCCCTTTGGGCAGCGCTTCTTTCACCAATGCCGATAATGTATCACCCAATGCACCCGTACCCGATAATTGCAGATTGCCATGTGAATCTTTTTCGCCTGTGGTTGCAATCGGGTTCCCCTTCACATCCACAATACCTTCAGACACTGCCACAACACAACGACCATGTTGCCCCACTTGTGCTGCCACATCAGTTTGAAACTGTACCACATCAAAAGTGCGTTCTGGCACATAAATCAAATGCGGACCATCGCCTTCTGCTTGCCGTGCCAAAGCAGAAGCTGCGGTTAAAAAGCCTGCATCACGCCCCATCACCACATTGATTTTAACCCCCGACAAAGCTTTGTTGTCCCTGTCATCACCCATAAATGCAAGAGCGACAAAGCGGGCGGCTGAAGCAAAGCCAGGGCTGTGGTCGGTCACTCTTAAATCATTATCAATGGTTTTGGGGATATGCACAGTGCAAAAATCATAATTCGCCTCTTTTGCCATTTCCGCAATGATATGTGCTGTTTCCGCTGAATCATTGCCACCAATATAAAAGAAAAAACGCACGCCGTGCTTTTTGAATACTTCAAATACTTTCTCACATTCTGCTTTGCCAGGTTTAAGGCGCACCGAGCCTAACGCTGCCGCTGGTGTCGCTGCGACTTCTTCAAGCTGGGCAACCGATTGCATGGTTAAATCAATAAAATCTTCTTCCATGATGCCTTTTAAGCCATGCTTTGCGCCTAAAATACCTGTAATCGCAGCTTGCTCGCGGGCTGCTAAAATCGCACCCACCAACGATTGATTAATGACCGCTGTTGGTCCACCCGATTGCCCTATAACCATTTTACCTTTTAACATGTTCGCCTCCGCTTGATGAGATATGCACTAGCTTATACAACCCTTGCACAACTGCCAAATTTATCACTTTCAACTAATCCCTTATTCTAAACATGCGATTATTTGCTTGTTCTATTTTTTAAACATGACTAAACTGCTCCACTTTGAAAATTCAAGGTGGTTGAACTACACATGCTTCGCTTATCGAAAATGACTGATTATGGTGTGTTGTTGATGTCTGAGCTTGCCAAAAGCGACGGCAAGGTTCAGCGCGCACCCGATTTGGCAGAAGCAACTTTAATCCCACAACCCACGGTACGCAAAGTGATGACCACATTGATTCAAGATGAATTGGTTGAGTCTGTGCGTGGTATCAATGGTGGCTACAAGCTTATGCGTGCCGCAGAAGATATTAACATACGCGAACTGATTAGCAGCCTAGAAGGTGATATTGCGCTCACAGCTTGCGAAGAAGCAGGCACTAAAACATGCGAACAAGCGCATGTCTGTGGCACACGCACCAACTGGTTAAAAATCAATCAAGCTGTTTGTGATGCCCTGCAAAACATCAGCTTAAAAGATATGGTGGATGAAAACTTTACCCCTGTTTTTAGTATCAAAAAGGTTGTACCCATCCAAATTGAAACTGGAGCAACATAACTGATGGCAACAAACGAAGAAATACAACACGATTTAGAGAAACGCGAATATGATGCGGGATTTGTCACCGATATTGACGCAGATACCCTGCCCCCTGGCTTAAATGAAGATGTGATTCGCCATATTTCAGCCAAAAAAAATGAGCCTGAGTGGTTGCTGGAATGGCGTTTGGAGGCGTATCGCCATTGGTTGACCATGGAAGAGCCAACTTGGGCTGCTGTGGACTACACACCCACGGATTACCAATCCATCTCATATTATTCTGCGCCTAAATCTGCCGATGACGGTCCTGAAAGCTTGGATGAAGTTGATCCAAAGCTTTTGGAAACCTATGACAAATTGGGCATTCCTTTGCGTGAGCAAGAGTTTTTAGCGGGTGTAAAAAATATCGCTGTGGATGCCGTGTTTGATTCAGTATCCGTTGCCACAACCTTTAAGGAAAAGCTTAAGGATGCGGGTGTCATTTTCTGCCCCATCTCTGAAGCCGTGCATGATTACCCTGAATTGGTGCGACAATACCTTGGCTCCGTGGTACCACAAGGCGACAATTTCTTTGCTGCTCTTAATTCCGCGGTATTTACTGATGGTTCCTTTGTATATATCCCCAAAGGTGTGCGTTGCCCCATGGAATTATCCACCTACTTCCGTATCAATGCCATGAACACAGGGCAATTTGAACGCACACTCATCATTGCCGATGAAGGTGCGTATGTCTCTTACCTTGAAGGCTGCACAGCACCCATGCGTGATGAAAATCAGCTTCATGCCGCCGTGGTTGAGCTGGTTGCCTTGGATGATGCAGAAATTAAATATGCTACCGTGCAAAACTGGTATCCCGGTGATGAAAATGGCGTGGGTGGTATTTATAATTTCGTGACCAAGCGCGCAGAATGCCGTGGCGTTCGCTCCAAAGTGAGCTGGACACAAGTAGAAACAGGCTCTGCGATTACTTGGAAATACCCAAGTTGCGTATTACGAGGCGATGATTCGGTGGGTAAATTTTTCTCGGTTGCCGTGACCACCAACTGCCAGCAAGCCGATACGGGCACCAAAATGATTCATTTGGGTAAAAACACCAAATCCACCATCATTTCCAAAGGCATTTCAGCAGGCAAGGCGCAACAATCCTACCGTGGTTTGGTACGCATGGGCAAACATGCTGAAAACGCGCGCAACTTCACCCAATGTGACTCTTTGTTGCTTGGAGATCAATGCGGTGCGCATACCTTTCCCTATGTGGAAGTGAAAAACGCAACCGCAACACTGGAACATGAAGCTACTACTTCCAAAATCGGTGAAGACCAGCTCTTTTATTGCCAGCAACGCGGGCTTTCCGAAGAAGATGCGGTCAACATGATTGTCAATGGCTTCTGCAAGGATGTGTTTGATGAGTTGCCCATGGAATTTGCCGTGGAAGCCAACCGCTTGATGGAAGTCAGCCTCGAAGGCTCGGTTGGGTAGATGGTAAATACAAACCACAAAGACACAAAGGCACAAAAGAACGAAATCACGCCTGAGTTGAATGAACTTGCGCGTCAGGTGGTTGATGCTGCGTTTGCTGTACACCAAACGCTTGGGGCAGGTCTATTGGAGTCTGTTTATGAAACATGTCTTTGTTATGAGTTGAAAAAACGGAATGTTCCATTTCAGAAACAAGTGTCTTTGCCTGTT
>JALSGX010000060.1 GCA_026982535.1 Ghiorsea sp.
GCCTTGCCCTATGCGCTCTGTGCCCACGGCATACCATGCTCCGCTTTTTTTCACATGCCCAAACTCCACACCCATATCAACCACTTCGCCGACATGCGATACCCCTTCACCATACATAATGCTGAACTTGGCTGTTTTGAATGGTGGTGCCATTTTGTTTTTCACGATTTTCACTTTGGTGTCGTTGCCTAATACATCTTCACCCTTCTTAATCGAACCCGTGCGACGCACATCAAGGCGAACAGATGCGTAGAATTTCAGAGCATTACCACCTGTTGTGGTTTCAGGGTTGCCAAACATGACACCAATTTTCATACGCAATTGATTGATAAAAATAACGGTGGTATTGGTGCGAGAAATGGCTGAAGTAAGCTTGCGCAGCGCTTGCGACATGAGGCGTGCTTGTAAGCCCATGTGCGAATCACCCATATCCCCATCCAATTCCGCGCGAGGTGTTAGGGCAGCAACTGAATCCACCACCAAAATATCCAATGCGCCAGAGCGGGTTAACATATCCACAATTTCCAAAGCTTGCTCACCACAATCAGGTTGAGAAACATACAAGTTATCCACATCCACACCCAATTTTCGCGCATACTCAGGGTCTAGGGCGTGTTCAGCATCCACAAAAGCCGCTTTACCACCTGCTTTTTGCGCTTCTGCCACGGCATGAAGTGCCAAAGTTGTTTTACCCGAAGATTCAGGACCATAGATTTCAATAATGCGCCCACGAGGATAACCACCAATGCCAAGCGCAGCATCCAGTGCCAACGAGCCAGAGCCAATCACATCCACATCCACATGTGCTTTATCACCCATACGCATGATGGTACCTTGACCAAATTGTTTTTCGATTTGTGCCAGCGCTGTTTCTAATGCTTTAGCCTTGTTATCTGCCATGGTGCTTCCTCTTTTTTTTCATTTTAATTATGCTAGGCGAAACTTAGCACTCAATCTTACCCTTTGCTAGACACATCAAACAAGCCAATTAAGCCTATTAAGGTTGTGTTTATTATTCTCTCGTGTTCACTTATGTTAGCGGCTATTTCATCGAGGAGCATTGATATGAAACAATGGTTTATATTTCTGACCGTGGCGCATACACTTTTACTAAGTGGCATAGCACAAGCTGCTTGCAAACATGAAGGTGCGTGTAGCCAGTCTTGCACACTAGGTCCATATTTCATCAGCCCAAAAGATGGTGACACTGTCTCTAGCCCTCTTCTTGTGAAAATGGGTATCAAGGGCATGAAAGTGCAAAAAGCAGGAGAGATTATTGAAGGCACGGGACATCACCACTTGATTATTGATGGTGAATATGTGCCTGAAAATGAAGTGGTGCCTGCTGATGCCAATCATATTCACTTTGGTGGCGGACAAACAGAGACCACAATTAAGCTCAACCCTGGCAAACATACCTTAACCCTTCAGTTTGCTGATGGACATCACCAATCGTATGGAAAAGTGATGAGTCGGACAATTTCAATCACAGTTAAATGAAAGTATGAAGTTAGAACATTGTGCCTTTGCCTAAAGAGCTGTTGACTTGGATGTTGCTTTGGTGTAATTCAAGAATGCGCTTAACAATAGCAAGACCAAGCCCTGAATGCTCTCCGCTACGGTGTGTATTATTGACTTGATACAATGGGTCAAAGATTTTACTTAATGCTTCTTTGGCAATACCACCACCTGTGTCACGCACTTGAATTTCCACGCCATCATCTTGTTTATTCAGTTGAACGACAATGGTATCACCTTTTTGTACATGTCTAAGCGTATTACCAATCAGATTTTCAAAAACCCGCTGAATCAAGGCAATATCCGCATGAACCAAAGGCATGCTTGTGTCACCTTCCATCTGCAAAGACACTCCCTTGAACTGTGCAGCACCTTCAAACTGCAACACAATATCTTGCACAAGCTCAGGCAGCGAAAACGCTTCTTTGTTGGGCGCATCATCCAAAGTATCCAGCTTGGCCATTTCAAACAGCTCATCAATCAAAGCTTTGAGGCGATGGCTAAACTTCATCGCCTGCTTGGTGTATTCAGCGCGCTGGGCTTCATCTAAGCTGTCTGCCTTAATTTCAAGGGTTTCAAGGTAGCCATGTAATGCGGCAAGTGGCGTGCGTAAGTCATGAGAAAGGCTGGCAAATAAGTCACGGCGTTTGACATCCTGCTCGGATATATGTTCAAACTGTTGTACAGTTTGCTTTGCCATTTCTGCCACATTGCGTTCAAGCTGACTTAATTCATCTTTGCCATCGGATACGCTAAATTCAGGTAATATTTTAAATTCGCTTTGGCGAAAAGTAACCACTTGTTTAAGAAAAAAGTCTATAAACAGGCGGAACCTAACAAATAGGTTCAACATTATACCTGCAAATGTAAGATGTCTGTTCATGGTTCCTTCTCCTGTTTTTGTATTGCCTCCTTGGAGGAGTGCCACCATAAAAGCATGGAGAAGTCACGCCATGATCACCAAATGATCACATTTGTATCACACACAATGAAGCAGGCCTTACTGCATGGTTTTTTGATACTTTGCGGCTTTCTGAAGCTTTGCCTCAAACAATGCGCGAAAGTTCACAGGCTCTAAAATGAATGGTAAATAACCACCATCCACACTTAACTGGCTTACAGTTTGACGAATATATGGAAAAATAATGGTTGGACACTCTACTTCAAGTACCATTGCCAAATGCTCCTCAGGAATATTTTGCATGGTAAATACGCCAGCTTGTTCCACTTCTATTTCAAACAACAACTTACCACTTTCCTTCACTTGGGTTGTTGCCCCAATTTTAAGGGAAACCTCCCAATGGTTATGATCAACTTTGCGTTGGCTTAAATCCAAACGCATTTCAACCTTCGGTTGTTTACCTGCATCCTGAAAAATTTCAGGTGCATTGGGATTCTCAAATGAAATATCTTTAATGTATATGCGCTGTAAACGGAATACAGGTTGCGTTTCATCAGTGTGTGTCGATGTTGTTGTGTTGTTTGCTTCTTCGCTCATCACTTCCTCTCTGTTCAAATAGAGCGAAGCTTAACAAAAAGCAAACACAAAATCATTGTGTATTAGGGTACTTGTGAGACTTGGTCATCTGACCATAAGCTCATCTGCACATGCTGTTGATGATGCTTGTAGTGCACAAATCTACTTACCGTAAAGCCAATGAGTCGCACAGGTTTGCTGCCAGCTTGGGTATCTGCCAAAAGTGTAGGGATAAGCGCTAAGGCTTGGGTTTGGCTGATGATGTTTGGCTCTGTTTTGCTGCGTATCACCTGCTTAAAATCAGCGTATTTGACTTTGATGGTGATGGTTTTGCCTTGTAACTTATGTTTGTACAAGCTTTGAAACACTTGCTCCACCAATGCTTTGAAATGACCAAGCAACACATCCACATCCTTAATATCTTGAGCAAATGTGGTTTCTTTACCCAATGATTTGCGTTGTCTAAATGTCAGGTTCCGTCTGTTTATAAACCTTTTTCTTAAACAAGTGTGGATGACTTTGCTGCCATTTTTTCATGGCGTCAACAGGTGCTGTGTGCTTCAATG
>JALSGX010000061.1 GCA_026982535.1 Ghiorsea sp.
TAGCGGCGTATCACCGCAAACAATGAGCACCATATCTGCTGTTGTTGGTACAGATTCGGTTTGTAATACGGCATGACCCGTGCCCAACTGCTCTTTTTGTTCTACCCAATGTAGGTTTTCAGGCTCACCGATATGTGCTTTCACTTGATTGATGCCATGACCAGCCACAAGGCAAACCGATTCAGGTTGCAAGGCTTCAACGGTGTGAAGCACATGTTCCAACATGCTTTTACCTAACACATTATGTAATACTTTAGGCTGGCTTGATGCCATGCGAGTGCCTTTGCCTGCAGCTAGGATGATAATTTGTAATGTTGGAAAATGATGTAGCATGTATATGTTTCCTTTGCGTTGTGTTTAATGCCAGAATCGTATGGGAAGTTTAGACAGCTTATTGGACAAGTCTAGGGTGAACCCGTTATTGGTGATTTTTGATGGTGGGTGGAATCGTATGTCCTGATGCTTGCATGGTGATGGCTTCAGGATGTTGTTGATAATGATGGCGCACCACTTGCGCCAGCTTTTGTTTGACTGCTTCATCCACCAATGCAGGTGATGTTTGCGGTAATACATCAATGAAACTTTGCAGCAGTTTATCTTGTGGTGTTGGCATCTTAGCCACCCATGATTGCAGCAAATTACGGTCAACATAAGCAGGTAATGAACCCATAATACCCACATCATTTTGGTTATGTACCAATAGCCCTGTGGTTGTGCCACGGTCGAGTGTTAGTACTTGGAAGAAATACAGCGTGTGGTAGGCAAGCTGCTTGGCGTGTTCTTCTTTGGTTGCGGGCTTGGCGTTTTCAAGGCTGTTTTGCAATATAGATATGTAGGTATCAATGGCTGTTTCACCGACAGATTTTGCCAAGTTGTAATCAGCTTCAAAGTTACCGGTGTTGTATTCTTCTAAGTAGAAGTGGGCAATGCCGCGATGCCGCCCAAGCACTGGGATGTAAAAGTAAGTGTCGCCTTGTTTGGCTGCTTCCTCAAACTGATGGGGTGCTGCTGCTTGTAAGGCATCAAGAAACTGTTGTTTGTCATCCAAGTTATCGTTGGATGGGTTTAAGTCTGCCATCATGCGCCAATAACCGCTCCCATCTTTCATTTCAGTCCAGCTGATATGGATGTGAACCGATGGCGAAGTTGGATTGTTGGGATGAATGATGGTGGAAATCGCTGTGGCAGAGCCAAGCTTTTTATCAGGGGTATCATCATAATGCACTTGGGATACATTCACAGAGCCTCGCCCAATCATCGCACCATCAGTCGTTTCAAAGCGAATGCCACCGCCATGTGCACCTTCATCCCTTAGCCATTCAACTGCGGTGAAGCTTTGTGCCAAGTCTAAATCTTTTGAGGCTTGTTCAAGCCCTTGAACAAAGCGTTTCTGCAATGAGGAAACAAGATTTAGCGCATGTTTGGCACGGATAGATTGGGCAGGTGTTGGGTTCATAATTGGCTCACTTTCAATTTGATAAATAAATTTTCCGCATTATGGTTGGCTAAAGTTGAGAATCAATGTGTTTGATGATTGTTTAAGTTTATGTTTTCTTGGGAGGGAAATATGAAGCGAATGTTATTACCTGTTTTGGGGCTTACTCTTTTACTGTTATCCGCATGTGGCAAGGAAGATGCGGGTCCAGGCATTATCAGCACCACAGCGCCCATGGAAGCCAAGTATGATACCACCACAGGTGTTATTCCCTTTCCGAATAACCTTCTTTTTACAGGCTCAACAACGGGCAAGCTAAACTTTACGGATGCAGCAGGCAACACCATTACCGATACCACCGACCCGAAAGGTGCCATGAATCAACTGGATGGGTTTTCAACGGTTGCTCCGATAACCACAACCTTTAGCTTGCCCATTGATCCAGCAACCATTACCAGTTCAAGTGTGCGGGTGTTTGAAGTTGCTACAGCACCGATAACATCAGCCTATGCTGTTGGTGGTATTGTGGCAGAGTTGGTATTTGGCACACAATTTAAAGCTTTGCCTTCACCAGGTGATGCAAAGGTATTGGTGATTAAGCCTACGGTTCCTTTGAAATCAAATGCCCAATACATGGTGGTGGTGACGAATGCGCTCAAGTCCACATCGGGTGAGCCGGCACGGTCGTCCGCTTTATTTGCTATCTTGAAGCATACTTCCCCACTTGTGGATAGTGCGGGTAAAAGTTTGGTTCCTGGTCGTGATGATGCCACAGCAGCTAAACTTGAAGGCTTGCGTAAGCTTACCCAAGCGATGCTAGGCGTAGCGGCTTCTGCAACGCCAGCTATTGCTGCCGCAGATGTGGCAGTAGCTTGGTCATTCAAAACGCAAACATTGAATGTTGTGTTACCTAAAATTATGGCTGATACAGCAACAGACCCTTATGCGAACAGTGTGGTAAACTTTGCGACTGTGGATGCCATTCCAAGCGCGGCGACACAAGGGTTGGGCAGGGTTGATATGTACACTTTTGCAACCGCTGTAGCTAAAAATCAAACTTTAATAGATTCATACTCTGCAGGATCCTTTGCGAATATAGGAGCTGTTGTTATTGGAGCTGTGGCAAACATGCCATACTACCTTGAAGGTAGCAAAACAAATCCTAATGCTGCACTCACTGCTAGGTTTACTGTGGATGCTTATGGCTCCCCAACTATTAAATCATTGCAGCCAGTACCTTTCTTGATCACGATACCCAATACAGCAGGTCCGTGGAAGGTTGCTATATTCCAGCATGGGTTCACGGTGGATAAATCAGCGATGTTTGGTATTGCCAATACATTGGCTTCTCAGGGTTATGCAACAATAGCTATTGATGCTGTGCTTCACGGTAGCCGCACATTTGATATTGATGTGGTAACACAAGTAACAGATGCCAATGGTCGGTCGCAAACCACAGCTTCTAAGCCTGATGGTGTCGCCGATGCAAGTGGTACGCATTATTTGAACTTAACATCGTTGCTCACTTCGCGGGATAATATTCGCCAGTCGGTAGCGGATCTTATCCATTTAACTCAGCTTCTGAAAGTACAAACCATGGATGTTGTGAACAACACAACGGGTGCGCCTGGCGGGGGTGATGGCGTTGATTTGGATGTTACTGTTCCGTTTGTATTTGTAGGGCATTCCAATGGGGGCATTATCGGCACGGTTTTGGCAGGTGTTGTTCCAACAACGACCATTGCTAAATATGTGTTGGCAAACCCTGGTGGTGATTATGGAAGTATTCTGCAAAATTCATTGGCTTATGGACCAGTGGTTGAAGCGGGGTTGGCTGCCAAAGGTGTGGTTAAAGGCTCAGCGGCTTTCAATGCATTCTTTGTTGCTGCGCAAACGGTTGTTGATGATGGCGATCCATTGAACTATGCAGCACAAGCTAAAACGAAACCAATTTTCCTTTTGAAAACAACACCTGATGGGGTTGTTCCCAATCCGCAAACAGATAATCTATCATTGGCATTAGGCTTAAAACAAGTGAGTGGAAATGCCGCGACTGTGACCGCCAATACTTGGCCGCTTACAGTGGTT